>CAZXPD010000030.1:0-30405 GCA_964643065.1 uncultured Gammaproteobacteria bacterium
ACCAAAAAGTACCTTTAAAAAGACTTTATGAGAATTTAAAAATCGTTCAGAGCACTGCGTAGGACTTTTACTATCCTCGTGACCACAGCTCGCTGTCAATAAATACTTACCTTTCGGGACACATAAGGGGGCTGTCGCCCCCTTATATTCCTTTGGGCGGGAGGGTGGGAAAATAAAACTGTGGCCAATCGGCTACAATTAGGGGACCTTTGGACGCCAAAATACCTGCTATAATAACAATATCAGCAGTATCAACTGCAATAAAATATATAAAAGGTTACAAAAATTATGATAAGAGACCAATTTCCTTATAAACACAGCCTCAAAGGGCGATTTGAATATAACAGCATTTACAAAAAAGGTTGCAAAAAGGCTGCAAATGGGATGCAAAATTAAAGAAAATTTTTACATGGATTCCGGAGCATCTACCCCTAAAATATTCAAACAAGTCTTTAACACCTGCTTAACGGCAAAAACAAGCGATAATCTTGCACTCATTACAGACTTCTCAACGTTAAGAACCCTTGTAAATGTGTAGAAATGATGAAAATCTTTTGCCAATTCTTCAAGATACTTGGCAATTCTGTATGGCGCTCTGTATTTTACTGCGGACAGAACATTATCTTCAAAAGACTCTAGCTTAATGATAAGGTTTTTGGTTGAAACCAGCTCATTTTCATTATCTGTTGCCCACAGACCGTCCAGAAGTTTGATATCAAATTCGGAAGCCTCAAAGAGCTTATTTAATTCCTCTTTTTCGTAAAAAGGCGGAAGAACGTTATTGTTATCCGCGTCGAATCTTTCACCGACAGCGTTTCTCAATATGCCTGATACCCTTGCATGGGCATACTGAGCATAATAAACCGGATTTTCATCGGAACAGGATTTTGCAAGCTCTACATCAAAGTCCAGTGCGGTATCAATGCTTCTCATAATCATCCAGTAGCGAGTAGCGTCAATTCCTACTTCTTCGATTAAATCATCAAGAGTGAGCATTTTTCTTCTCTTGCCCATCCTGACCTGCTCTCCGTCTATTATGAGATTTACAAGCTGGCCGAGAAGGACTTCAAGCCTGTCGGGATTATAGCCGAATGCCTCGATTGCGGCTTTCATTCTTGGTACGTAGCCGTGATGGTCAGCGCCCCATATATTAATCATCAAATCATAGCCGCGCTGAATTTTGTCAAAATGATAGGCTATATCAGCAGTCAAATATGTATATGAACCGTCACTCTTGACTATTACCCTGTCCTGATCATCGCCGTATTTTGATGACTTGAACCATAAAGCGCCTTCTTTTTCATATATTTCGCCGCTTTTTTTAAGCTTCTCAATCGCAGATTCGACTTTTCCCTGCTTATGAAGGTCGGTTTCGCTGTACCAGTAGTCCATTTTTACCCTGAAGTTCTCAAGGAGCTCTTTTTGCTGTTCGAGGAGAATCTTTTTGGCAAAATCCGAAAGTTCAGTAACAATCTCACTTGTCGGTTCAAGCGGATTTTTTGTTTCTTCTGCCCATTTAAGAGCCTGTTCTTTATTGTTTTTTAAGAATTGTTCGGCTACGGGGATTAAATATTCTCCCGCATAGTAGTTCTTGGCTCCGTCTTCTTCTTTTGCGGGAAAATCAATACTCTGACCCAAATTTTGCAAAATTCTTATCCACAGTGACCTTCCGAGGTTTTTGATTTGATTGCCCGCATCGTTGATGTAGAATTCCTGATAGAGCTCATATCCTGAAAACTTCATTAAATTTGCCAACGCACTGCCGAAAGCCGCCCATCTGCCATGTCCAATATGTAAAGGTCCGGTAGGATTAGCGGAAATATATTCGAGAAGAACCTTCTGACCTTCGCCAAAACTGTTTTTTCCGTAGTTTTCTTTTTTTTCTAAAATACTGCCCAGCTTCTCGTTGAGCTTATTTTTTCCGGCTTTAAAGTTAATAAACCCGCCGATATTGTTGATTTCATAATCAGCTGTTTTAATTTCCGCAACTATTATTTCGGCAATTTTCGGCGGCGGCAGTCTTAAAATTTTTGCCAGAGGCGAAACATTAACTGCATAATCGCCAAACTCTGGATTTCTAGGTTTTTCAACGGTTAATAAATCCCCAAACTCACTCCCCAATTCTGAAAATTTACTTTCCGCAGATGCTTTAACTGCGGCATCAATTACTGTTTTTAATATTTCTTTGGATATTCTTTTCATTATTTTATCTCAACAATCAAATCCAGCTCTGTGCTTGCATCAAGCGGAAGTTCATAAACTCCGACCGCAGAGCGCGCATGCTTGCCTTTTTCTCCAAAAATTTCAACCAATAAATCTGATGCTCCGTTTATTACTTTCGGCTGGTCGGTAAAACCTTCCGAGCTGTTGACGTAGCCGGTCAGTTTTACAATTTTTACAACATTATCCAAACCCGCATTGTCGTTAATTATACTCAGGGCATTAAGAAGACAAATCTGAGCGGCTTTATAACCTTCATCGATACTGTATTTTTTATCTATTTTGCCTTTATATAAAAGCTCGCCGTTTAACATCGGCAAAACACCCGAAGTAAAAAGCAGATTTCCGGCTTTTACGCAGGGGATATATGATGCAACGGGTTTAGGTGCTTGCGGCAGATAAAATCCAAGTTCTGTGATTTTTTCAAGAATCATTGCCTTTTCCTCGAATCTTCATAAAACTGATTTTATACTAAACAAAAATCACTTAAAAATTTGCAGTTCTGCTTCAAAATTAATATGAAACAACTTCCATATTGTTTGTAATGCCGAAGTAATCAGATGAATCGTACATATCACGAGATTTATGATTAATCAGTTCCGACTTGTTAAGAGTAATAGGATTGGCATTATTATCAAGCTTTAAACATTTCACTTCTTTATCTCTTACTGACAAAACAAGAAAATCCCCGTATTCTGCCAACGGAGGTCTGGAACCGATGGGCTTTTGGTGAATTATATGAAATATATCCCCGGCTTTGAGGTTTCCGGAATTTTGGTCAGGTTTTTCTTTCGGTGGCAAATCTTTAATAATAATTTCCCGCAAAGGTCTTTTAATATTTAAATTCTGCAGGTTTACGATTCCTGTGAAGCCTACTTTGAAAGACATAATTTGATACCCTTTTATGCAAATTTATATCTATTTAAAAAACCTGAACATTAAAAATTGCCCGCATACCTCACAAACAAGTTATTGATTTTTTTTAAAACGAGTCCCATCATGTTGTTTAATACCACTTTGCAATCAGTAAAGTAAGTCTGCAAAATTTATATAGTGGTATGGCTTCAGCGGGAGCGTAAAAAAAGTGAAACGATGAGTTTTACTTTTTTAAAAGCTCATTCATGCAAAAGGGATGTAATAATTGGTTAGGCTTCTTTTAGGGTTACTGTTTTACAGTCAATAAGTCGTATCGGAGTTGATTTTTATTAATCAAGGAAAAGAAAAACATTCTTCTTTTCAGCATAAGCCTGTTATGCTGCAAGAAACTTTGCAAGGTCTGGACTTAAAGAAAGGCCTTGTGTATGTTGATGCAACAGCAGGGGGCGGCGGGCATTCTTATGAAATTGCAAAAGCAATATATCCGGACGGAAGGCTTATTGCTGTTGATGCAGATGCTGTTGCAGTTAGTGTTCTAAAAGAAAAATTATGTGATTTTCAGGATATAGTCACTATTGTAAATGCAAATTATTCTGCAGTTCCCAAAATATTAACCGAGCTTAACATAGAGAAAATTACGGGAGGAATTTTGTTTGATCTCGGCGCTTCCTATTATCAGCTTACATCGGATGAACGGGGATTTAGTTTCTTAAAAGAAGCACCGCTTGACATGAGATACGACAAAAATAATAAATTAACAGCTTATGATGTAGTTAACAGCTATTCTAAAGCAGATTTGGAAAGAATACTAAAAGAATACGGGGAAGAAAGGTTTTACAGAAAAATTGCTTCGATGATTGTTGAAAAAAGACGAAAAGCCCCTATTAAAACAACGACAGAATTGGCAACTATTGCAAAAACCGCATATTATCCCAAGAGATTCAAAATTCATCCGGCAACAAGGATGTTTCAGGCACTTAGAATTGAGGTCAACAATGAATTAGAAAACTTAAAAAATACCTTCAAGGAGGTGATACCTTTACTTGAAAAAAATGCAAGAATTGTTGCAATAAGTTTTCATTCTTTAGAAGACAGACTTGTCAAAAATACGTTTAAGTATTACAGTTTAAAGTATGGAGATTTGACCGGGAACGAGGCGAGAATCGCTCAGGGAAGTTATAACGATTATGCAGGTCTGAGTGCAGATTCCGGAAAAATCAGGAACTGTAACCAAGCATCTGAGAGGTGTTTACTTAGAGAGCAGGGACTGGAAATTATAACTAAAAAGCCTTTAACTGCATCTCCCGAAGAAGTAAAATCTAATCCGCCTTCAAGATGTGCAAAGTTAAGGGTAGCCAGGAAAATCTAAATGGAGTTTATTAAATGGTGTCGTCAATAAAAACAGCCGCATATAGAAAAATTAATCCTGAAGTAAGACAGGATACCCTTGTAAAGGGTAATTTTCCGGTATATGAAGATTTTAGAAATCTAGCTATCTTCAAGTTTAACCGTTTGTTGAGTTTTGCTTTGGCGGTTTGTATTTTGATTTCTATGGTCAGCTATTCTATGGTGGTTGCAAAAGAAAACCAAATCGCTCAATTTCACAGCAAAACTAATGAGATAAACTATGAAAACATTGATTTACAAAACAAAGTTGACTATGTTAAATCTTTCTATAATGTAAATGATAAAATCACCAAAATAAGCTTTCTTAAAAAAGCAGAAAAAATTATAGAAGTTGAAGCAGCTTCTTCAAATCTTAAAAAGAATGATACCGACTTAAAAATTGACGTAAGGCCCGTTCCGGGTTTCTAAAAATGTTCTCTCTGTTTAACACCAACCCGAAAAAGTTTCCTTGGCGTGCTTTTTGGATAAAGCTTGCGATTATTTTATTTGTTTTTGTAATTATTTTGAAACTCATACAGCTTCAAGTCTTTGAATCCAACTATCTGAGAGAAAAAGCAAAAAAAATGCGCCAGCCCTCAAGAAATTTTGTATTTAGAGGGGAAATAGTCGACAGAAACGGTCTTCGTCTGGCATCAGATACTACCACCTACGATATTTATGCCCACCCGAGATATTATAAAACTACACCGGAAGAAATAGCCTATAGACTTTCTCCGATTTTAGGCAAGCCAAAAGAAGTTATTTTTGAAAAATTAAATAAACTTGATGTTTCTACTATTACGCTTGCAAAGAACGTTGACAGAGAAATGATGCAAAAAGTCAGGGATCTCAAAATCAGAGGCATTGATCTGGCAAGAAAAAGCAACAGAGTTTATCCTCAGGGAATGCTTGCTTCACATATTCTGGGATACGTTAATTTTGACGCAAATCTCTCAGCCGGTGTAGAAAACACCGGAGCAAAGGACCTTGAAGCTGTTCCTAAGTCTCCTATTCCGGAATACGACGGCAGAGGAAACGTAATTTATGATTTCAATACCAATCCTAATTTTGTTGCTTTTCCACCCAAAGGCAACAAACTTGTTTTGACAATAGATTCTATAATTCAGCATATTGCGGAAACCGAACTTGATAAGATGATTGCAAAAACCAATGCAGAGCGAGGAACGGTAATTGTAATGAACCCAAGAAACGGCGAAATTTTAGCTTTTGCTGTTCTTCCAAGTTATAACCCAAGTAAATATAATAAAGTAAACCCATATGTCGTTAAAAACTGGGTCTTAAGTGATGTTTATCCGCCCGGATCAACTTTTAAAATACTCACGGTTGCTTCCGGTCTTGAAACAGGAGCAATTAGCTTGAGTGAAAGATTAATGGACACAGGGAAAACAAAAATTCAGGGTTGGGACATCGAAAATTATGATTACCGTAAGAAAGGTGCTCCCGGGCTTATTAATTTGAAATATCTTTTTGCTCACAGCAGTAATATTGGCAGTTTGCTTGTTTCTTTAAAAATACCGGTTGGCAAGCATTATGAAATGTTGCGTAGATTTGGGATAGGTTCTGAAACCGGAATTGATTTGCCGGGAGAATCCAGTGGAATCATTCCAAAACCGGCAAAATGGGATAGAATAACTCATGCAACAATAGGTTTTGGTTACGGTATAGCAACAACGCCTATTCAGATGGTAAGCGCAGTAGCAGCTATTGCAAATAACGGTGTATGGGTTACTCCCCATGTGATAAAATACAGTCCCGAAGAAGAAAAAGTTAAAATCCAAAGCAGACAAGTATTGTCTCCTCTTACTGCTAAAGAAATGACATCACTGCTTTCTCAAAGTATAGAAGCATCGGGTGCTTCCGCCGGTAAAATTCCAAATTACAGGGTTGCCGGTAAAACCGGAACGTCAAGAAAACCAAATCCAAACGGTCCCGGTTATCTCCAGGGAAATGTATTTACTTCTTTCGTGGGATATTTTCCTGCCTCCAATCCTAAAATCCTCATAATGGTCGTGGTTGATAACCCGAAAGGTGTTGAGATATGGGGAAGCACGGTAGCAGGTCCGGTTTTTAATACAATAGCAGAGCAAACGGCAAGAATTTTAAATATCAAACCCGATGCGCCCGGATTACATACAGGTAAACAAAAATCTTAAAAAATCATTATCAAAAGTTTTTATCTTAAAGCTTATTTAGAAACATTTGTTAGCGAAAGGAATTTAAATTGAAACTTGCAGAAATAATTAAAAATACCGGTGTTACTACATTAATCAATACGGAAAATAAAGATAAAGTTGAAATATCAGGTGTTTCATACAACTCAAGAACAACCGGGCAGGGGGATATCTTTGTCTGTCTCGTAGGTGAACACACGGACGGACATGATTATGCGCTTCAAGCTCAGGAAAAGGGCGCTGCTGCAATAGTTGCGAAAAGAATTATTGACGGTATTGAACTGCCTACTTTAATTGTAAAAGACAGCCAAATTGCGTTAGCGCAGGTTTCTGCCGCATTTTATGATTTCCCTTCCAAAAAGCTGAATTTAATCGGAGTGACCGGTACAAACGGAAAGACGACAGTTACCCATCTTATACAGTTAATTCTGGAAGATGCCGGAATAAAATGCGGACTTATAGGAACGCTCGGTAATAAAATTTCTGCAGCTGAAGGATATCTTTCAACAGAACATACAACTCCTCAATCGCCGGAACTCCAGGAATTCTTACACTGCCTTGCAGCTGAAAATATTAAACATGCCGTGATGGAAGTCAGCTCGCATTCACTTGAACAGTATAGGATAGGAGAGGTTGACTTTGACTGTGCGGTTTTCACCAACTTAACTCAGGATCACCTCGATTATCACATAACGATGGATAAGTATTTTGAAGCAAAAAGCAAACTTTTCACATCATTAAATAACTCAAAATCAGGCAATAAACTTGCAGTCATTAATGCTGATGATGATTATGCCATCAGATTTATTGATAAAGTGCCTAAGGGCGTCAAAATTTTGCTTTACGGCATAGAAAATAAAGCAGATTTTGTAGCCAAAAATATAAAATATTCTGCCAAGGGAGCAAGTTTTGTATGTGTAACTCCTCAAGGCGATAAAGAAGTAAATTTAAAAATGACAGGTCAGTTTAGTATTTACAATGCTTTAGCCGCACTTGTAACAGGAGTTGGTTACGGTATCAGCATTGATAAATGTATAAAAACTTTGGAAAATGCAAGCGGTGTTGCGGGAAGGTTTGAGACTGTAATCACGGAACCCCTTGTAATTGTTGATTATGCTCACACTCCGGACGGATTGTCCAATGTTTTGAATGCCGCAAGAAGAATAGTTCCTCCTGAAGGAAAATTAATTTGTCTTTTCGGTTGCGGCGGCGACAGAGACGCAACAAAAAGACCAAAAATGGGAAGCATAGCCGAAAATCTTGCGGATAAAGTTATTATTACATCCGATAATCCGCGTTCAGAAGACCCTCAGCAGATAATAACAGATATTCTCTCAGGTATTAAATCGTTAAATTCGGAGAAAATAACAGTTGAAGCCGACAGACAAAGAGCTATCGAACTTGCGGTCAAGTCAGCAGGCAAAAATGATATTGTAGTGCTTGCAGGCAAGGGACATGAAAATTATCAAATCCTGAAAGACAAAACAATTCATCTTGACGATAAAGAAGAAGCTTTAAGAGCTTATGAAAAAGACAAATAAATTGCAGATAACTACAAACAGGCTGCTTATTATTAAGCAGCCTGTTTAAAATTTATAAAACTTTTTATTACGCGCTGATGAATAAATTTTTTCCTTTTGTGCCGTCTATTGCACGTTCACCCAAAGCACCGTTTTGCAAAGGGCTTAATCCGTTTTGGAAATTAGATTTGATATTTTGTGACAGTACGTCTGCGTTTAAGTGCGTTGTTCCGTACTTCTCGGACATGTTTACTCTTGTTGCCTGAGTAACAACACTGCTCGGATTTTGAGCGGGTGAAGTTCCAAAGCCGAGGCTTGCTGTGGTTGCCTGAGGACCTAATAAACCATTGGTCTTCGGAATAGTATTAGCGGGTATCTGCTGTTTATTGGCATTGATGCCGTTAACTTTAGATGCCTCGTGCATATAATTGGATCTTATAAAGAAATTTGCTTGATCTAATCCGACCATAGTCCAACCTAATTTTAATTAGTAACTATATTTATAATAAGTTATTTTTTAAGCCAAATGTGCGCAGATATATTATTTTATATATAAAAATTTACATTGACTTAATAATTTTCAGACCCGACCTATTTGTCCGGCAATAATTCCGCAGGCGTAATCGCTGTTTTTTACTTCAATGCAGCCGTTTTTTAAAAAAATTTCTATCAATTCTTCCTGTGAGGGATAACTTTTATAAGATTGAGCCAAGTATTTATAAGGATTTTCCTTTTTCCAAAGCATCAGGTTGGCAAAAAAGGGCATTAAATGAAGGAAGTAAAGCTTAATCAGGTTTTTTAATAGTCCCTTTGGCTTACCTAAATCCAGGCTGGCAACAAATCCGCCTTTTTTGGTAACGCGAATCATTTCAGAAACGGCTTTATCAATATCGGCAACGTTTCTAAGACCAAAACCAGTTACAACAATATCAAAACTCTCATTTTCAAAGGGCAAATTAAGTAAATTTGCCTCGTTAAAATTTATGTTTGTGTATTTCTCCGCTCTTTTTTCCGCTATTTTCAGCATCTTCGGAGAAAAATCCGAAGCGGTTACGGTAACTTTTTTACCGTACTTGTCGGCAAAGTAAATAGCAATATCCCCCGTGCCCGAACATACATCCAGAACTTTAGCTCCTTCTTTTATCGGGATTTGGGATAAAAAAGCTTTCTTTATTGCATTTTGTCTTCCTAAGCTTATAAAATTGTTCATCCTGTCATAACTTAGGGCAAGACCTTCGAACATATCCTTTATGAAACTTTCTTTTTCTTCTCTTGAGCCGAATGAATAACCTGCCATTTGTGTTTTAATCCTTATTTTTAATGCCGTGAAACTTGTGTTTTTTTATACTAAAATTATATTACAAAGAGAGCAGCCAAGATGATCGCGAACCTTCGGGTTTGAGGAAAGTCCGGGCACCGCAGGGCAGGTCGCCGGATAACGTCCGGTGCAGGTGACTGTGAGGATAGTGCCACAGAAATGTTGACCGCCGATGACCGTTTACGGAACAGGCAAGGGTGCAACGGTGGTGTAAGAGACCACCGGCGATATCGAGAGGTATCGGCCAGGTAAACCCCGACCGGTGCAAGGTTAAAATGGGAACATAAGCTGCCCGCTTTTCCCGAGTAAACCGCTTGAGCTGTGCAGAAATACACAGTCGAGACAGATGATCATCAAGGCAGGATGTTTAGATTTTTGTTTAAACCGAATGCTTACAGAACCCGGCTTATTGACTGCTCTCTTTTAATTTTATGTTATTTGCTCTAAGCCAGGAAATTAAGATACAATTAAACTTGTTGAGTATTAGTTTATAGTGGGAATTTTTAAAATGGCTGATTGTGAATTTCTGGAAAAGTGTCCGATATTTAACAGATTTAGAAGTGAAGGCATTGCCAATGTGTGGATTGGCAAATACTGCAAAGGAAGTAATGCAGATTGTGAAAGAAGAAAGTTAAGAGAAAGCGGCGGACAGGTTCCTGTAACGATGCTTCCGAACGGTTCATATTTATCTTCGCTGGAATAATTTTAGAAAAAAAACTTCTTACACGCATTACATCCGGGAAACCTTGTCAAGCGAAACGAAGGGCTTTTATTAGGCGGGTTAATTTTAAAACCTGTTGATTTTATTTTTCCCTTTTGATACATTTAAAAAACGACCGCAGACAGTCGGTATCATGTATTTAATTGCTAAAGAGCCTAAAAACTCCGTTAACAGCCGACCGAGGTAAGAAAACTGAATTGATTAAAATTCCCGTTTGGGATTTTGTGAATTTTAGAAGTTCTGCGGAAGTGTGAAGCAGAATTTTTTTAATGGAGGTGATAATCAAGATGGCAACAAAAGCCTTCAAAAATGAGAAGATAGAAGCTATTAAGGAAACAATGGCTAAAGCCAAAGTAGCAATCGTTACAGATTACAGAGGTTTATCCGTTGCTGAAATTACTGCTCTGAGAAGGGAACTTCAAAAAGAACAGTCTGATTTTTCAGTAGTGAAAAATACTCTAACCAAAATTGCCGTGAAAGATACCGAGTTTGCAGCACTTGATGAGCTGCTTCAGGGACCGACCGCTCTGGCTGTCGGATTTGGTGATCAGGTTGCGCCTGCTAAAATCCTTACGGCTTTTATTAAAAAAGCGAAAAAATCGCAAATCAAAGGCGCTGTCCTTGACGGAAAGGTGTTTTCGGCAAAGGATGTAGCTAAACTTGCAGAACTTCCGAGCAAAGAAGAACTTTATGCAAAAATGCTCGGCAGTATTAATTCACCTGCGACAGGTCTTGTCAATACCGTCAGCGGCGTAGCAAGAGCCCTTGTCACAGCTATGGATGCAGTAAGAAAACAAAAAGAATCAGCTTAGTTATCAGATAAAGGAAAAAGGAGAAGAAAATGAGTACAGTTATTGATGATATCCTTTCAAAGATTGAAAGTTTAACATTGCTTGAAGCAGCAGAATTAGTAAAAGCAATGGAAGAAAAATTCGGCGTTTCCGCAGCGGCTCCGGTAGCAGTTGCAGCAGTTGCATCAGCGGCAGCCCCGGCTGAAGAAGCTGAAGAAACAGATGTAAATGTAATCCTCTCCGGCGTCGGCGCCAACAAAATCAACGTTCTTAAAGAAGTCAGAGCAATTACCGGACTTGGCTTGAAAGAAGCAAAAGATCTCGTTGATAATGCTCCTCAGCCGATTAAAGAAGGCATTAAGAAGGAAGAAGCTCAGGAAATTAAAGCAAAACTTGAAGCTCAGGGTGCAACAGTTGAAATCAAGTAATTCCCTAAACGGTTAATAGATTTTATAGGGATACTTTGATTAATATTACTGTGATAAAAATTTAATAAAACATGTTGAGGACAAAGAAACTCCGTTTCTTCTGTCCTTGACTTCAGTTTTTTTTGTCATACTATGAGATTAGTATCTTTATATGCTTTGAAATATCTTATTGCAATTAATTTTATATAAAGTAACCACATAGCGCGCGAGGTTGTTGATGTCTAAACAATACATTGAACGTACTACGCCAAAAGGGACGTCGGTTTCCAGATTGGCGGAATTACCCGATTTAAGCGAAATCCAAAAGAAATCGTTTGAATGGTTTTTGAAGGAAGGATTAAAAGAAGAACTTTTATCTTTCTCTCCAATCAAAGATTATACCGGTAGGTTGGAATTACACTTTTTGTCCAATTATACTTTTGATAACCCTAAATATACGGTTGAACAAGCCAGAATTCACGATGCTACATACTCAAAGCAGCTGCGTGTAATGATGCGTTTGATTAACCGTGATACCGGTGAAATTAAAGAACAAGAAGTATTTATTGGCGAAATACCCAACATGACTGAGAAGGGCACGTTTATCGTTAACGGAGCCGAAAGGGTTATCGTCAGCCAAATAGTCAGATCCCCCGGAATTTACTTTAAAAGAGAAATAGCTCCTACAGGAAAACGTTTATATAATGCGACACTCATTCCTAACAGAGGGGCATGGCTTAAGATTGAAACAGATATTAATGATGTTGTTTACGTAAGAATAGACAAAAACAGAAAAATTCTTGCCACAACATTTTTGAAAGCTCTCGGGCTAAGTCCCACAGAGCTTGAAACAGTTTTCCGCCACGCTGAATTTTTAAAGAAAACTTTAGATAAAGATACTACTAAAACTTCGGAAGAAGCTTTAATCGAAGTTTACAAAAAATTAAGACCGGGCGATCCCGCAAGTGCGGCCGGCGGAAGAACTATCATAGAAAGCAGATTCTTTGACGAAAAGAAATATGATTTAGGCAAAGTTGGAAGATATAAACTTAATAAGAAACTCGGTTTAAACCTTCCTGAAACCCAAAGGACTTTATCGGTTCATGATATTGTTGCGGCAGTCGAGTATCTCATTAACCTTACTTATGACGAGGGCGCGATTGATGATATCGACCATTTGGGGAACAGAAGAATCAGGTCAGTCGGAGAACTTCTTCAAAACCAATTCAGAATCGGTCTTACAAGACTGGAAAGAATTGTTAAAGAGAGAATGACACTTCAGGATGCCGAGACTTTAAGTCCTACAAACCTTTTAAATACAAAACCTTTAACAGCGGCAATCAGAGAGTTCTTTGGTTCTTCTCAGTTGTCTCAGTTTATGGATCAAACTAATCCGTTGGCTGAATTAACTCATAAAAGAAGAATCTCGGCTCTTGGACCCGGCGGTCTGGCCAGAGAAAGAGCCGGTTTCGCTGTTAGAGACATTCACCCGAGCCATTACGGAAGAATTTGTCCGGTTGAAACTCCTGAAGGTCCGAACGCCGGTTTAATAGGCAGTTTGAGTACTTTTGCAAGAGTTAATGAATACGGATTTATTGAAACACCTTATTTTGTTGCAAAAGAAGGTAAGGTATTAAAAGAAATACATTATCTGAGCGCAGACGAAGAAGATGATTTCAGAGTTGCGCCAGGCGACCTTAACTTGAGAACGGACAGAACAATTGCAACCGAATATGTTCCGGCTCGTTACCGTAGTGAGTTTACTCTCTGCGAAGCGAAGAAAGTTGATTACGTCGGTGTATCTCCAATTCAGATTGTATCAATAGGCACGGCATTGATTCCGTTCCTTGAGCATGACGATGCCAACAGAGCATTAATGGGCTCTAACATGCAGCGTCAGGCAGTTCCGCTTTTAAGAGCCGAAAGACCTGCAGTTGGTACCGGTTTGGAAAAAAGAGCGGCAAGAGACTCCGGTATGGTTCTTTTGGCTCATCATGAAGGAGTCATAGAAAGAGTTACCGGTGATGAAATTCAAATAAGAGATTCTGCGGGTAAATCTCATAAATATCCTTTGATGAAATATTTAAGAAGCAACCAGGATACTTGTTTGAATCAGAGACCTATTGTACAGGCAGGACAAAGCGTCAAAAAAGGCGATGCGATTGCAGACGGAGCCGCAACGGAATTTGGCGAACTTGCACTTGGAAGAAATGTTCTCGTGGCATTTATGCCTTGGGAAGGTTATAACTTTGAGGACGCAATCTTGATCAGTGACAGGCTTGTACACGATGACGTATTTACAAGTATTCATATTGAAAAACTTGAAATCGATGCCAGAACCACTAAACTTGGTCCGGAAGAAATAACAAGAGAAGTTCCGAACGTAAGTGAAGACAGTTTAAGGCATCTTGACGAGCGCGGTATAGTAAGAACCGGTGCCAGAGTTTATGCTGACGATATTTTGGTCGGCAAAGTCACTCCTAAAGGCGAATCCGAACACCCGCCGGAAGAAAAACTGCTAAGAGCGATATTTGCCGAAAAAGCACGCGACGTTAGGGACAACAGTTTAAGAGTTCCTCATGGTGAAGGCGGCAGAGTAGTCGACGTTAAAGTTTTTGACCGTGAAAAAGGTGATGAGCTGCCTCCGGGAGCTAATACGGTGATTAGAGTTTATATTGCCCAAAAACGTAAAATCAGCGTCGGTGATAAGATGGCCGGAAGGCACGGAAACAAAGGGATTATTTCAAAAATTCTTCCGAAAGAAGATATGCCTTTCTTGCCGGACGGTACTGCGGTTGATATTGTGCTCAACCCTCTGGGCGTACCAAGCCGTATGAATGTTGGTCAAACTTATGAAACTTATCTTGGACTGGCTTCCTATCTTAACGGCAAGTACTATGAAGTACCGGCTTTTGATGAAATGTTCGGAGAGGACGCATCTGAGAAGTCCACTCTTGAAGAAGTCAACGAAGCAATTGAAGCTGAAAATATAAACTGGCTTAATGAAAACGGTAAAGCTGTGTTGTATGACGGCAGAACCGGCGAGCCCTTTGATCAAAAGGTTTCTGTAGGGTTTATATATTTAATGAAACTTGTCCACCTTGTTGATGACAAAATTCATGCCAGAAGTACAGGTCCTTACAGCCTTGTTACGCAGCAGCCGCTTGGCGGAAAAGCTCAGTTTGGCGGTCAGAGGTTCGGAGAAATGGAAGTATGGGCTCTTGAAGCATACGGTGCGGCTTATACTTTACAAGAAATGCTAACCATTAAATCTGATGACGTTAACGGCAGAAGCAGAGCCTATGAATCAATTGTTAAAGGTGAAAACCTCCAAAGACCGGGCATTCCGGAATCCTTTAAAGTTCTTGTAAGAGAACTTCAGAGTATTGGTTTGGATATAACTGTTGCTAAAAAAGGCGGATTGGAAGTTGATTTAATGACAGATACCGATGATATCAGAAAGTCAGCTCCTAAACGTACTCTCAGCGACATTGATTCGGAACTTCTGAATATTAACTTTTTCCAAACCCCGGGTGCTTTTACCGATTAATATATAGCGTTTATTTAGTGTTCAATTGGAATAACAAGAGGGAGAATATAAATTGTCTACAAGCATAGATTATTTTGACTATATACGCATCGGGATAGCCTCTCCCGAGCGAATAATGAAATGGTCATTCGGCGAAGTAACAAAGCCTGAAACAATTAACTACAGAACTTTAAAACCCGAGAGAGACGGATTATTCTGTGAAAGAATTTTTGGACCGTCCAAGGATTGGGAATGTTACTGCGGTAAGTATAAAAGGGTCAGACATAAAGGCATAATCTGTGAAAGATGCGGCGTTGAAGTTACAGACAGCAAAGTAAGGCGTCATAGAATGGGGCACATTAAGTTGGCGGCGCCTGTAACCCATATTTGGTTCTTAAAAGGTATCCCAAGTTATATGGGACTGCTGCTTGATATTACGCTCAGAGACCTTGAACAGGTAATTTACTTCAATAATTACATCATCGTCGATGCCGGTGAAAGTGATCTCAAAAAAACTCAGCTTCTTACAGAAGAAGAATATGATACATATATGACTGAACATCCCGACTGCGGACTGAAAGTTTCAATCGGGGCAGAAGCGATTCAGACTCTGCTTTCGGAAGTTGACATGAAAGCGTTGATGGAAGAAATTAAGCAGGAACTTGAAACAGTTGGCAGTTCCATTCAAAAACGGGCTAAGTTAATCAAAAGACTTCGTCTTGTTGAGTCGCTTATTGCAAGTAATACCGATCCCATTTGGATGGTAATGACAACTCTTCCTGTTACGCCCCCTGATTTAAGACCAATGGTTCAGTTGGACGGCGGACGTTTCGCTACAAGCGATTTAAATGACCTTTACAGAAGAGTTATTAACAGAAATAACAGACTTTTAAGACTCCTTGAAATGGGAGCTCCGGAAATAATTGTAAGAAACGAAAAAAGAATGCTTCAAGAAGCTGTTGATGCCTTAATAGACAATGGAAGAAGAGGAAGGACAGTAATTGGACCGAATAACAGACCTTTGAAATCCCTAAGCAACATAATCGAAGGTAAGCAGGGACGTTTCAGACAAAACCTTCTCGGAAAAAGGGTTGACTATTCAGGAAGAAGCGTAATTGTGGTAGGTCCCAGATTAAAACTGCATCAGTGCGGTCTGCCCAAAGAAATGGCTCTTGAACTGTTTAAGCCGTTTGTTGTTAATAAGCTGATTGAAAGAGGAATTGTCCAAAATATTAAATCAGCCAAAAAGAAAATAGAAAGAGCTGAAAATGTCGTTTGGGACGTTCTGGAAGAAGTAATTGAAGGTCATCCGGTAATGCTTAACAGAGCACCTACTCTCCACAGACTTGGCATTCAGGCTTTTGAACCTGTTCTGGTTGAAGGTAGAGCCATACAGCTTCATCCATTGGTATGCACGGCTTTTAATGCTGACTTTGACGGTGACCAAATGGCTGTTCATGTTCCGCTTTCAATTGAAGCTCAAACAGAAGCCCGTATGCTGATGCTGGCAACAAACAACATACTTTTGCCCGCAACGGGAAAACCGGTTATTACTCCTTCACAGGATATGGTTCTCGGAATTTACTATCTGACAATCGATCCCAAAGAAGACACAGAAATTGAAAGACATTTCTTAAACTTTAGTGATGTCATTTCTGCTTATGAAGTCGGTGTGGTTAACCTGCACTCCAAAATATCGGTTCGCGATGAAAAGGGAGAAAAAATAGTAACCACGCCCGGAAAAATCATTTTCAACGAAGCGGTTCACAACGCTATTTTGAGCGCATAAAATTTAGTGAGGTAGGTTTAAGATTATGAGTGTCTTACAAAAAAATCCGAAAAAATCATTAGAATTCATAAATACAGTTATGAATAAAAAAGCCTTGAACCAGTTTTTGTCAAGAATTTTTCTTGAATACGGCACGGCAAAAACTGCGTACTTAGCCAATATCCTTAAAGATCTCGGCTTCAGATACGCGACCAAGGCGGGAACAACTATTTCAATCGATGACCTTGACGTTCCGGAAACCAAAAAAGATTTGCTTAGAAGCGCCGAGGAAGAAATCGATAAAGCAACTCAACGTTACTTAAAAGGTGAAATAACCGAAGTAGAAAGATATACCAAAGTTATTGATACCTGGAGCGAAACAACGGAAAAACTTACACAAACTGTTGTGGAGAATTTTGACAGATTAAATCCGGTATATATGATGGCATTCTCCGGAGCGAGAGGTAATATAAGTCAGGTCAGTCAGCTTGTCGGGATGCGTGGTTTGATGGCAGACGCACAAGGGCAGATTATTGACTTACCGATTAAGTCAAACTTTAAAGAAGGTTTAAACGTTACTGAATATATTATTTCCAGTTACGGAGCAAGAAAAGGGCTTGTTGACACGGCTCTTAAGACAGCCGACTCGGGTTACCTTACGAGAAGACTTGTTGACGTAGCACAGGATGTTATTATCAGAAATCCGGACTGCAAGACTTCTAACGGTATTGAAATGTCGGCAATCTCAGAGGGCGATAAAGTCTATGTCACTCTTGAAGAACGTTTGCTTGGAAGAACCAACGTGGAAGATATCAAAGATAAAGAAGGAAATATTTTGGTTCAGGCGGACACCCTTCTTAACAGAGAACATGTTGATCTTATAGTTAAGGAAGGAATAAAAAAAGTTAAAGTAAGATCCGCTCTTACTTGTGATCTCGAATACGGCATTTGCCAAAAATGTTATGGATGGGCTTTAACAAGTAATAAAATTGTTGATATAGGCGAAGCAATAGGTATTATTGCTGCACAAAGTATCGGGGAGCCAGGCACACAGCTTACCATGAGAACATTCCACACCGGCGGCGTATTTAAAGGTGCTTCCAACGTAAGACAAATTAAATCGGATGTTGAAGGTAAAATTATTTCCAAACTTGTAACAAGAGAACTTAGAACCCGTCACGGTAATGAAGTAGAAGTCAGCGTTAAAGACGGCAGCATTCAGATAGAAGACAAAAAAGGCAAGGCGCATTCTTATAAAGTGCCTTATGGCGCAACAATATTTGTTAAGTCCGGTGAAACAGTTAAAAAAGGAACTGTTATAGCTGAATTCGAACCGGGTTTAACCCGCGGGGAAGCCGGTCGTTTAACTGAAAAAGCTACAAAGGATATAACATCTGACATTAGCGGTAAAGTTGTTTTTGACGGTTTCTCGGTTGACGAAAAACGTGACAGACAGGGCAACATTAGCAGAACTGCAAACAAGGGCGGCAAAGTCTGGGTTCTTTCAGGCGATGTTTATAATTTGCCCGGCGGTTCAAAAATTAAAGTTAAAAATAATCAAGAAATCAGCAAAGGCGATATTCTTGCCGAAACAATAAGTTTATGCGAACACGGCGGAGAAGTTAAATACAGTGCGGATTTAGAAATTAAAGAATCAGGCACAGGTAAAAACAAAATAAGAAAAATTGTCAAAGGAAAAGAATTGACAATTGTTATTGCGTCTATCCTTCCAAAAAATGCTTCGCTTGAGCAAACCAAAAAAGAACTTTTATGGAAAGTTGATAAAACAGGCGAAACATATGTTGTTAAATCTCCCGTTGATACAGTTGTTGAGAACGGAATGATTATCGCTGAGCTTATTAACGAAGAAAATACCGTAACAACAAGCGGTGAAATTAAATATGCCGGTGTTGAAATTGATGAAAACCACATAATCACAAAACCCGGAAAAGTAATCTTTATTCCGGAAGAAATTCATCAAATCAGCAAAGATTCCAGCCTAAAAATGGTTGAATCGGGTACATATGTAACCGCAGGCACTGAAGTTGTCAAGGATGTAAGAGTTGCAACGGACGGTATTGTTGAGATTAAAGAATACAATGATATTATTCATGAAGTTATTGTACGTCCGGGACAACTTCATAAAGTTGATGATTTCAGTCAGCTTAAAGTTGAAGATGGCGAAATAGTGAATAAAGGAACGGCAGTTGCCCCCGGCATCAAAGCAAAAGAGCGTTGCATGGTAACCTTTATGTCCTCAAACAAATTCGGCATAAATGAATTTGAAATTGAAGATATTGAAGATGAATTTGAAGCCGAACCCGAAATCAAAGAAGAAAAAGGTGAAATTCTTCTTCGTCCGATTCAAGAGTTTGATATAGCTCCGAAAGAAGTTTCCATTAAATTTGCTTCAACAGAAGAAGAGCTCATTGATATAACCCCTGTAACTCAGCTTCAATACAGAGACGGAAGCAGAATTAGAAACATTGAAGGAGCCAGTCTCACAAGAACAAGTCTTGTTCTTCAAATGCAGGGCTATCTTGCTCATCTAAAGGGACTTGTTGAGTTCAAGGATAAAGTTGAATCGGATAGCCAGAACATAAAAATCGTTGTTTTGGAAAATCTCATTATCAGAAGAGAAGTTGACAATACTTCAAGAGAAAAAACGTCTCTTCAAACCGAGCTCCTTGTTGAAGAAGGTCAGGTAATCGAGCCCAAAACCCCGGTTGCAAAAACTCAGGTTCTGGCAAGAAATAACGGAAGAGTGAGCTTAAAAGAAGACAAAGAAAAAGAAATCAGAAGACTCCTTCTTATTTCACCTGACAATCAAGAAGTGATTAAAATTAAAAGTAAATCGATAGTTGAAGTTGATGACTTTATCAAGATCGATCAGGTTATAACCGAAGGCGGTCAAAACTCAACTATTTCAGGCAGAGTTGTCAGTTTTGACGATAAATCAATTACTCTTGTCATAGGCAGACCTTACTTAATCAGCCCGGGAACGCAGCTTCAGGTTGACAGCGAGAGCCTTGTACAAAGAGGTGATTTACTTGCAACGCTTGTTTTTGAGAGACAGAAAACCGGAGACATCGTTCAGGGTCTTCCCAGAGTTGAAGAACTTCTTGAAGGAAGAAAACCGAAAGAAAGCGCTATTGTTGCTGAAGAAGACGGAGATGTCGAACTCGAGTACGAAGAAGATGCCATAAGGCTCTTTATTGCAGCAGAAACAGGCAGGCATGAAATAAAAATACCTGTTGATTCAAACGTCATCGTTTCGGATAAACAAAAAATCACTAAAGGACAGGCTTTAACTGACGGACCTTTGAACCCGCACGATGTAATCAGGCTCAGAGGCGTTGCCGAAGTTCAGCAGTACCTTGTTGACGAAGTTCAAAGAGTTTACCGCTCGCAGGGCGTTGAAATTGCCGATAAGCACGTTGAAGTTATCGTCAGACAGATGACCAAGAAAGTTAAAGTTGATGATTCCGGCGATACAAATCTTCTTCCGGGAGAACTTGTTGAGCTTCATACTTTGGAAGCAAAAAACAACGAACTGGTCGAGGAACAAATACAGGCAACATATCACCCGGTTCTTCTCGGTATAACAAAAGCAAGTCTTAATACTGACAGCTTTATTTCTGCGGCAAGTTTCCAGGAAACCACAAGAGTCCTGACGGAAGCGGCTGTAGAAGGTAAAAAAGACCAGTTAAGAGGCTTAAAAGAAAACGTTATCATCGGCAGACTAATTCCTGCAGGTACCGGCTTCTATCATTTAAGCCATGCTTCGGAAGAAAAAGAAGAACAGGAAAGACAGCGTTATTCAAGAGCTGCCGCAAGAAAACCTTCTGCAATTTTGGAAGAAATTGAAGGTCTATTCGGCTCGCCCGATTTTACAATTGAATAACAGCGACCTTGCAATAAATATAAAAAAGACTCCTGACTCGGGAGTCTTTTTATTGTATATTTTATAAACGTAATTACAAATGATAAAGGAAAATAACGTGACACTTGATTTATGGTATACCGAAAAATATGATAATAAAGCCGGACTTGCTTTAAAAGTAGGTAAAACGCTTTATCACGATGTATCGGAATTTCAAAAAATAGATATTATCGAAACAGAGGCTTTCGGACGAGCGCTTCTTCTTGACGGTTTAATGATGACAACAGAGAAAGACGAATATATTTATCATGAGATGATTACCCATGTGCCGCTTCTTAGTCATCCAAACCCGGAGAGAATACTTGTTATTGGCGGAGGCGACGGCGGTGCCGTGAGAGAGATTCTCAAACACCCGTGTGTCAAAGAAGTTGTGCTGTGTGAAATAGACGGAAAGGTTATTGAAACGGCAAAAAAATATCTTCCGAGTATTTCCTGCAAACTGGATAATCCGAAAGTCAAAATCCTTGTAAGGGATGGTATTCAATATATTGCAAGCCAAAAAGATGCTTTTGATATTATCATTATCGATTCGACAGATCCTATGGGACCGGGAGAAGGCTTATTTACCGAAGAATTTTACACAAATGTCCGTCAGGCATTAAGAAAAGGCGGTATAATGACGGCACAAAGCGAGTCTCCCATATACAATAAGCGTGAAATAAAGCTGATTTACTCGCTGCTAAATAGAGTATTTCCGAAAGTTTATGCATATACAGCCCCTATTCCTACCTATCCGGGCGGATACTGGAGCTGGGCTTTTTGCTATGAAACGATAAACAATTTTGAAACCATAGAAGACGGAAGAATTTTCGAGATAGAAAAAAACACAAAATACTATAATAAAGAGATTCACCGAGCCTGTTTTGCTCTTCCGAATTTTGTTAAAGAATTGGTATATGCCAAGGATTCTGCAAAATGCTGAACTTGCCTATATTGTCTAAAAATTGGCTTTGCGCCTGCGAGGATTTTGAGAAATCTGACACGGTGCTTATCGGAGTTCCTTTTGATAATACTTGCTCTTTTAGACCCGGAAGCCGTTTTGCGCCTCAGGCAATCAGAACCTGCTCAATAGGAATTGAAAGTTATTCTCCCTATTTGAAGAAAGACCTTGAGGATATTTCTTTTTTTGATGCAGGAGACCTTGATTTACCCTTTGGGAACACTCAAAAAGTAATGGATATAATTCAAAATGCAGCTAAAGAAGTGCTTTCCTGTAATAAAAGACTGGTTGCGGCAGGAGGAGAACACCTTATAACATATCCGGTAATTAAGGAATACGTTAAAACCTACCCTGATATTGCTGTTGTTCAGTTTGATGCTCATGCTGACTTAAGAGAGGACTATCTGGGAGAAAAACTTTCGCATGCGTGTGTAATGAGAAGAATATCCGAGATAATAGGTTTTAAAAATATCATTCAAGTCGGGATTCGCTCCGGTACGGAAGAAGAATTCAACATTATGGAAGACAATAATACCCTTGTTGAAAGTCTTTCGGACTTTAGATGTGTTCTTGAAAAACTTGGAAACCGACCGGTATTTCTCACTATTGATTTGGATGTACTTGATCCGTCTTTGATGAAAGGAACAGGTACTCCCGAACCCGGCGGATTCAGCTTTGATGAACTGATTTCGTATATAAAAGAATTACAGGGTATTAATATAGTCGGAGCTGATGTAGTAGAACTTTCACCTGATTACGACAGTTCAGGGGTTTCCACCGTAACTGCGGCTAAAATTATTCGTGAAATTTTGCTTTTAAGTAGAAATGACTGAAAATATTAAAAAATTACTGTTTTTCTCCACGGTTTTTTTGTTTATTCTGGCTGTTTGTCTTCTGAATAATGAAGCCGACAGGGATTTGTGGCACAGATTAGCTGTCGGTAAGACTTTTTTTGATACGGGAATCCTCCTGAAAAATGATATATTTGCCTATACACCTGTAAAAAAACTGTGGGTTGATCATGAATGGGGTTCCGGTGTTATTTTTTATTATATAACCCGTTTTTTAGGGGATTACGGTTTAATGATGCTTAAAATCATATTATTATCATTAACAATCTTTTTTATCTATTTGACAATAAATCTGTTGAACAAAGGAAAAACTAATTTTAAAATTTTATACTTCATTTTAACAGTTGTAGCTGTTTATCCCGGATTTATGAGTACTTTGCGCTCACAAGCCTTTACTTATATGTTTTTTGCACTCTGGATTTATCTTTTTGAAAAAATCCGAAGAGATGAAAAAGTCAGTCTTTGGATATTTCCCCTTAGTTTTACCCTTTGGACAAATTTACACGGAGGATTCCTTGCAGGAGTAGGGTTAATTGGAATTTATGCTCTGGGACAATTTCTAAACGGGAAAAATTTCAAAAAGTTTCTTTTAATATCTTCGATTACACTTCCGTTCGGGCTTGTGAACCCATGGGGCATTAAATTTTGGGAATATTTAATACCGGCTGTACTTATGAACCGTCCTTACATAACCGAATGGGAGCCTTTTAACCTGTTTGATACCCTGTATAACGTTACGGGATTTAGAATCTTGCTTTTTTTGACATTTTTTGTTTCACTCTATAAGCTCTTTATTGCAAAGGCTAAAAACCTTGATTTTATCCCGATTTTGCTTTTATCGGTTACTGCCGTTTTAGCTTTTAAAAGCGAAAGGCATGTTGTATTTTTTGCAATAGTTTCATCGATTTTTATTTATGTACCTCTTTATGAAATGTACGGAAAAATTTTAGAAGTTTTGAAAAACAAATTAAAAATCAGCTTGTCTGCAAAATATAAAAGACTGCTTAACTTTTCAAGAGAAGCTTTTATATATGCGTTTTTAACAGGGGCTATTTTGAACGTAATTTTGTCCACTCCTCCGGTTGTTACTTTAAAACAGAAGCATTACCCGCTTGCATCTATTGAATTTATAAGAATAAATAAACTTTCCGGCAATCTTCTCGTGCCTTTCAACTGGGGCAGTTATGCTCTTTGGAAATTATATCCGCAGTGTCTTGTCTCAATTGACGGCAGATATGAAGAAACATATTCCGATGAAGTCTATAAGGAAAATATGGATTTTTACTACGGCAAAAAAGACTGGAAAGTTATTCTCAACAAATACAGAACAGATATGATTTTGATTGAAAAGGATTCAAAAGCATTTAAAAATGCCTCAAGCCTAAAAGATTTCCGACTTGTATTTAAAGACGAAACCTCGGCTTTGTTCATCAGGAAAGAGCTGGACAAAAAAGATTATCTGATTCCTCCTGTAAATATTGATTATGCAAAAGAAAAATATCAAACAGAGATATAATTTTCAAAATCCGCATTTTAAAAGCCTTTCGAATTTCGAAAGGCTTTTAAGGTTTCAATTCCTGTTTTACTGAAGTTTTTCAACTCTTATTGCGCTGTCCGGGCAGATTGTTTCACAAATCCCGCAGGCAATGCATTTGTCGGGATCAGGTTCTACTGCCGGAGTGGCATATAAACCGACTTCTTTTGACCAGTGAAGGCAGGATTCATTGCCTTCTTTAGCATTAACGGGACATTTTGCGATGCAAAGTCCGCAGCCTTTGCAAAGTTCGGTATAGATATAAACATTAGCTTTACCTTTACCGCATCCTTTGATTTTTATGCCTTTATATTGTTTTGCGACCATTTTTATTTCCTTTCGGTATTTTATACCACTTTACTATTCATAAATTAAATTTAACAAAATTTGTAAAGTGGTATGGCGTAAGCGGGAGCGTAAAAAAAGTGAAACGATGAGTTTTACTTTTTTAAAAGCTCATTCGTATTATACGTTAGCCGTTTCGTTGATTAACTGCATGCCTCTTTCGATGGCTTTGTAATTAAGTTCTCTGAGCTCTGGTTTTACGGCGAATTTTTTGCCAAGCGCGTGTTCCATGGCATCTTTAACGTATTTAACGTCAATAACGTTTGTTGCTTTAATTATTGCACCCATAACAATCATGTTAAATACTCTCGATGAAAGTTCGTCATTAGCGATTTTGTTAGCGGGAATACCGATAATATTTTTCGCTTTCATTTCGGGTTTTTTGGTGCACACGGATGTGTCATAAACAACCGTTGTTTTTTCGTCAACATAACATTTGCAGCGGTCTATTGCTCGATCTGAAAGCATCATAACAATATCGCCCTTGGAAAAACGAGGTTCGCCTATATCAGTGTCAGAAACCTGACAGAAAGCGATACTGACTCCGCCTCTTTGTTCAACGCCGAAGTTTGGAATGTATAATACTTTTTTATCTGCGGCATATGCGGCTTCGACAAGGATTTTTGCAATACTTTGAACACCCTGTCCGCCTTCGCCTGCAAGTACAATTTTACTTCTGGCCATTATTTTACTCCTTCCAACTCTTTAGGAACAATCACTTCACCGACTTTGAAATATTCTTCCATTGTCTTCAGCCTGTCCCAAGTGTTGTAATTGTTTGTTCTCCAGTTAAGAGGACAGATGGAAAGAACTTCGATAAACGAGAAGCCTCTGCCGTCAGCAACGTTTTGAAGTCCTCTTCTCATAAATGTTTTTAACTGCCTGATGTTACCGACAGTGCCTCTGGTTACGTATGCTTTATCGGTATCAACTATTGAAGCAACCATTTCTGTGCCTTTAGCAGGTTTGCCCGTTGTTTCAATGTCTCTGCCGTAAGGAGTGGTTTCGGTTATTTGACCGGGCATGGTTGTAGGAGCCATCTGACCGCCTGTCATACCGTAATTTGTATTATTGACAAGAATTACAAGCATTTTTTCGTTTCTTACCGCAGCGTTTACAAGGTGGCCTGAGCCGATTGCAAGACCGCCGCCGTCACCCATGTATGCAATACCTACGGTATCGGGTCTGGCTCTGACAACGCCGTAAATTACGGGAGTTGTTCTTCCGTGATGGGTTTGAACGGTATCAACGTTCATATAATTCCATGAAAGAAGACTGCATCCGATGTCACAACCGAATACCGCTCTTTCAAACAGGTTCATTTCTTCAATCATGCCGGCAAGAGTTTTAAGTGTAATACCATGTCCGCACCCGGGACAAAATTTGCTTGCGCCGGCTTCTTCATATTGCCCTTTTGGTAGCCTTGGAGGGAGTTCTAAAATTCCCGTCATTTTTATCTCCTTTATAATTATTTTCTTGTTTTCTCTATAACTGGCAGGAACATGCTGAAACGCTCGGAGTTTTACCGACCATTTCTTCTACCTTGCACACGATATCGCCGCCTGTTACACCAACGCCCATTTTGAAGAGTGTCTGGTAAGGTGTTGTTAATCCGTAGATTTTTTCAAGAACCATTCTTGCCAGCTGTCCGTTTGCAGACTCTGTAAATAGAACCTGTTTTGCTCTTGAAACAGCTTTTCTTAAAGGCTCAACAGCAAGCGGTCTGATTGTAACAGGTCTGTATAAACCGGCTTTGATGCCCTTTTCTCTTAATTCATCAACGGCTGTAATTGCGCTTCTTGCAACAATACCGTGAGCAATGATTAATACATCGGCATCTTCAGCGAAGTATTCTTTATACTCGGCAATTTCAGGAGTAATTCTGTTAAATTCTTCTTCATAAGAATCCAGAACTTCCATAAGCTCTTCTTCAAGGTTGAAGCAGTTTCTGATATGTACTGCTTCTCTGTCGATTCCGGCAATACCTTTTCCTCTGAGAGTCGGTACTGCGGGAATAAGTTCAATACCTCTTGATTCCGGATCATAAAGAGTAACCGGTTCTCTCATCTTGCCCTGATAGCCGTCTGCAAGGACAAATGTCGGGAACCTGTATTTCCATGCGGTGTTAAAAGCTTTAATCGTGTAGTCATAGAGGTCCTGATGACCGGCTGTTGAATAAACGATTCTGTAGCCTTCGCCGTTGCCGCCGAAACAGGTCAGAGTTGTTTCCTGCTGAGCATAGATAACAGTCGCCGTACTCGGTCCGCCTCTCTGCATAACAGCACAGACAAACGGTATACGCATCATTTCAGCCATTGACATGGCATCCTGCATGATGACATTTCCGGGACCTGCTGTTGCCGTAAAAGCTTTTTTCCCTACAAGAATTCCGCCTAAAGTGGAAAATCCTGCCGATATTTCATCTTCGGTTTGCAAGAAACCGGCTTCAGTTTTAGGGAGAAGTTTGCACCATGTGTGCATAATTTCGTTCTGAGGCGTAATCGGATAACCGTACATAAATTCCGCCCCTGCGGCAATGGCCGCGTAGGTTATGACCTCATTTCCGGTCATAAACATCTTTGTGTCTTCTTTAATCAGTTTATTTACCATGCTTAAAACCCCTTTCAGGTTTAAAGTAGTACCTTATTTTAGGGTACTACAAAAATAGTTTGCTGACTAAGTCAATTGTTAAATTTAAAGTTTTCGGATTATTTTTTTTAAAGGAGGTAAACAATAATTCCTTCTCCTCTTAAAAGTGCTTTTTAATAAGGCAATTTTGATTTATTATTATGTAGTGCGTGTTATGAAAATTTTCACGTTGGATTATGTCACCTTGTTTGCGGTAAAAAATATTGACTAAGCAGAAAGCAGGCAAATTTGAACATTTTTATTTCTTCCAAAATCAAAAAAGATTTTAAAGAGGCAGTCGAATTAGCGGAAAAATTGGGAGCAAATCTTGAGATATGCGGATTTGCAGATTCTCTCATTCTGGACGGAGAATTTGAAGAAACACTTGAAAAATATGCCCTGATTCTTAAAAGCTTTAACGGACAAAAAGCTTTGCACGGAACATTTTATGATTTAAATCCGGTTTCAAAAGACCCCAAAATCAGAGAAATTACGGATTACAGATATAATCAGACTTTACATACGGCAGAAATGCTCGGGGTAAAAACCGTAGTATTTCACACCTGCTATAATGACTTTCATTCGGAAGACTACAGAGAAAAATTTCTTGACCGTATCAGCAGTTTTTGGGAAAAGAACATAAAGAAATTTGAAAATTCAGGTATTACGGTTGCTCTTGAAAATGTTTATGAAGAAGACCCCGATTTTATTTTAACAATTTTAGATAATGTTAATTCTCCAAATTTCAAAGCCTGCATAGATATAGGACATTTAAACATTCTTCCTAAAAAAGCCATGGATATTAATGAATGGATTACACACACGGCAAAAAATTTACATCACATGCATATCCACAACAATTCGGGAGTTTATGACGAGCATAATTCGGTGCTCAACGGAACAATGTGTCTGAAAAGTATTCTCACCCATCTTAAAGAAAGCAATCTTAAGCCGAATTTATCATTGGAAATTTTCAATGAAGCACATGCGATTGAAAGCTATGAATTTATAAAAAATATTATTTCTTCGGTTCATATTTGATTATTAACTGATACCAAACCAAGCAGGGAAGCACATGTTTGAAAGAAAATGCAAAATAATCTTTGTCCGACACGGAGCAACAATTTATACCGAACAGGACAGGCTCTATGATAACGATGATTATCCGCCCGTCAACGAAAAAGGCAGAAGAGAGATGGAAAAAATCTCTCAATGGCTCAAAACCTGCAATCCAAACATTGATATGATATATACCAGCTCATCTTTAAGAGCCATTCAGAGTGCAAGAATTATTTCCAAAAGCCTAAAAAAGGATTTTGAAATTCTTGACGATATCCATGAAAGAAGAGCGGGCATATGGGGCGGGTTAACATTCAAGCAGATTGAAGAAAAATACCCTGAAATGTTTGAAAAATACAATAAAAACCCTGATTCTTACTGGCCCGAAGACGGAGAAACCATTGAAGATTTAAATATAAGGGTGGAAGATATTTTAAACCCTCTTGTCAAGAAAAGCTTTCAAAAAAGGCTCCTGATTATAACTCATACAGGTGTTATACGCTCGGCAGTCAGACAGGCTTTATGCATACCCCTTGAATTTCAGAAACGCGTTTATGTTCCTACCGGCTCCGCAACTCAAATTAATTATTACGAAGAGTGGTCGAGCCTTGTATATTCGGCTCATATACCTGTTTAATCTAAATCTCAGAGGCTGCCAAATCATATTTGTTAAGGAATGTTAAAGCGAATCTCCTATTCTTGATACTTAATCACTCCCTAGGTTTTAATCAAATTACCAACTTTTGTGCAAGCTATTTTAGCAATTATATTTCTAAATTTGTTTTTATATAAATAAGATATACCAGGAAAGTATTAAGGATAAAAGAGGAGTAGAGAATTATGGCATCTTTAAATCAAGTGGGTGACAACAACGTAATACTACAATCGAATTCAGTCGAAAAACCCTTTAGTCAATCAAAACGCTTTGGCGAGAGAACGCCTAAGTTCAACCCCGTCAGCACAGCTGCAAAGCATCAGGGATCGTTATCATTATTTGGGACAATTGTAGAAGTTAATCCGGAATGTAAAGAAGTTTTTGGAAAATTGTTCAAAAATCTCAACCCCAATGAAATGTTTATTGTTACAGAAGACAATGAGGGCAAAACTAAAGACAGAAGCGGTAATAGAGTTTTAACCGTTCAAGACTGTCATGGAAATAAAGATACCGGTAATGCAAATTTCTTTGATTTAAAGAGAGATAAATAACTTGTATTGTTTTTTTCATACAATTTAATATCAAACTTGTTTGAACAAAAAACAGAGCGGCAAAGCCCTGTTTTTTGTTAAGTGTTTAACTATTTGGGTTAATTTAATTTTTAAGATGAATTTTAACCGAAGCGCCTTTTTTCTCAATTTCAACTTTGCCTTCTCTTGCGAGCCAACCGATTGAGAGAGCTGCTAAATCCGGTTTTAAGTCAACATTTTTCTTGAGTGTGGCAAATGTGGTGTCGCCGTTTTCGCATAAATAGCCCCAAATTTTACCTGCGCCTTCGCCGATTTCATCTATCATCATAATAATCTCCTTTTCAATGATATTTACTTAACTTTCCATAGTCTGCAAAATAATTGACTATCAAATATATTTATTAATATACCAATGAAGTGTTTTTTTTACAATAATTAGGTATTATTTTTTTAACTTTATGTACTAAAAAACAACCGAATAAACTATTTTTTGTAAAAATGTTCACCTGTTATTTAAATAAATAATCAGCTTACCACCTGCAAAGCCATTTCTTTAGCCAGTTTTAGTTTTCTTTTTCTTTCCTTACAGGATGAATCAATCAAATTTCGATAACAGGAAATCAGATAGTTATAATCTTCCTTAGAAAGAATCTTCGAGCTTCTTTTCAGAACTTCGTCAGCTTCCTCATATCTTTTCAGCTCAAGAAGAATAGCTATTTTTTGCTCGTAAAGAGAGGGCAAAAGCTCCCTGTCTTTTAAAGTAATATTCTCAAAAGCCTTTTCGCAGCATGAAAGCGCTTCTTCATGCCTTCCGAGTACATCAAGCGTACCGGCTTTTGAACCGTAAGCCTGTGAGCAGAAAGGATCATAATTGATGGCTTTTTCGAAACATTCCAGAGCTTCTTTTTCTTTATCAACGCAGAACAGCAAATCGCCTTTAAGGATTAATGCCCTGACATAGCATTCGTCTATTTCAAGGATTTCGTTAACCTGCTCCATTGCGCTGAGATAATCTCTGAAATACAAAAAATTATCGTTTGCCTCTCTGATGAGTTTTTCCACTCTCAGATTAAAAACTTTTTTCCTCGGTTTGTCGTCAACTTCTTTATGGCTGCAATTATTATTTTTCATTGTTTATCATGTACCCTAACCATACCGTCCGTCCCATAACAATCATACTAAAAACCTTTTT
>CAZXPD010000031.1:0-30224 GCA_964643065.1 uncultured Gammaproteobacteria bacterium
CTTCCTGAAGCACCCTGCTATGCAAAATAACTATAATAGCTGATGTTCAGGATCTGACCAACACAAAACATTCTCATAAAGCCATATCTCGTCAATTGCGAGCGACCAAAGGGAGCGCGGCAATCCAAAAATACCCTTTATCGTCATTCTTGCGATGCCGTGATTTTTTAAATATTCCTTATCCTTTAATATTAATGAGCGGCGGGACTTTATCGATAACCTCTATTACCTTCCCCTCCTGATATTTGATAACTTCATCAAGATTTTTATAAGCCTCGGGAGATTCGTCAAGAGTGGCTCTGTCAACTTTTGCCGTTATGCCTTGCATTTCGGATTTAAAGTCTGTAATACTTAATGTTTGCTTTGCTTTATTTCTCGACATAACTCTGCCCGCACCGTGGCTCGCTGAACAAAGGAATTCCTTATTGCCCAAGCCCCTTGTTATATATATCCCGTCTTTCATATTACCGGGGATTATCCCGATTTGGTCTAATTCAGCCGGAGTTGCGCCTTTTCTGTGAAGGACTCCGTCTTCGGTGACAAGCGCATGATTGTGGTTTTCGTTGACTATTCCATCCAGTAATTTGGGATTAAGGTCTAATATTTTCAGAACTTTTGACATAAGCATTTTTCGGTTTTCAAGCGCATATGAAAGCGCAAAATTCATATCTTTCAGGTATGCTTCTCCCATTTCTGAATCTAAGTCAAAGAAACGGCTTTTTTTCATGTAAAAAGACGCTATCTGATGCCCGATATTTCTTGAGCCGCTGTGAACAGTTATGCAGAGCTTCCCTGTCCGGTTCTTTCCGATTTCTATAAAGTGATTTCCCCCGCCCAGCGTGCCCAGGCTCCTGTTCAGCTTTTCATTAACTCCATTATTGAGTTTTTTATCGCCGGAAGCCGATTCAAAAGACCAATCTGCCTGTTCGTCCTCGAAAATATCAAAACCTACCGGAATGTCCCTGTAAATTTGCCGGAAAATTCTTTCTTTCTCCTCTTCACTGTTAAGAATTTGAACTGCCGGTATGTTTGAATTTATATAACACATACCGCAACCTATGTCGTAACCGACAAAAGAAGCCGAAATTTTGCCGTCAAGAAGAGCAACCCCTCCTATACACAAATCATATCCCTTATGAACGTCCGGCAAAATAACCAATTTCTTCAGAAAATCCAGTTCGAGAATATTTTCTATCTGGATTTTTGCTTCGGATTCGATTTCATCATAGGGAATCAGCAGAGCAAGCTTATTTTTTTTGTCTTTTTCTTTCATGAGCTATTTTTGTTGAATGTCATATAATTTTATGACAATTTCACTATAATTGACATTAATATGTTAGTTGTATAATTATTATGACTTTTATGTTTGCGGGCGTAGCTCAGTTGGCAGAGCACTAGCTTCCCAAGCTGGGGGTCGCGAGTTCGAGCCTCGTCGCCCGCTAATTGTGTACAGTAATCAGATAAGAGAGAAATTATGTACAGCGAAAAAAACGGCAACTTTTTCGAAGAAGAGAGACAGCCAAAGCGTGTTGCAAAAAAGAAAAAGAACTCGGATAATTTTGTTTTTATTTGGACAATTACGGCAATACTGGCAAGTATTTTAATAAGTTTCGGAATCCTGCTTGTTCTTAATATCAATTGGCTTCCGGCAGTATTAAAAGAAAAATTTGACAGTATAACTAAAGCTGTTCAAAATGCCCCGGGCATTTCCCTTATAGGCGGCAGACAAAATATTCTTCTTCTGGGTGTAGATTCGAACGGAAAACACACTGACCCTTTTAAAGGAACCAGAAGCGATACCATTATGCTTTTTAGCATTGATCCTATGTCAAAAAGCGTTAATGTGGTTTCAATTCCCAGAGACAGCAAAGTATATCTCGCCGGCAATTACGGCATAGACAAAATCAATTCCGCACACGCCTTCGGCGGACCGGGACTTACGGTCAGAACAATTGAAGATAATTTCGGCGTCAGGATTAACCACTATATCGCTGTGGATTACAACGGCGTTAAGGAGTTGGTCGAAGCATTGGGCGGAATCCCCGTTTATGTTGAAAAAAGAATGAGATACAGAGACAGAACCGCCGGATTAAATATTGACCTGAACCCGGGTTATCAGGTTTTGAATGCCGAACAGGCTGAAGGATATTTAAGATACAGACATGATGCAATCGGCGATATAGGCAGAATGAGAAGACAGCAGTACTTTGTAAAAGGGCTTGTTCAAAGAATGCAGTCACCTGATATGATTGTAAAAATTCCTCAAATGATACAGCTGGCAAGCAAATACATAAGAACGGACATGAATTTTTATGAGCTGTCACAATTTGCTGCTTTTGCCAAATCCGTAAACACCGGCAGTGTTCAGAGCGCAACTCTGCCGGGCAGTCCTTCCTCACACGGACATGTTAGTTATTGGATATTGGATACGGATAAATCTCAAAATATCATAGACAGGTTAATTTTCAGAGAAGCTTCAGAGCAAAAAACAACCCCGATAACTGTTTCTATTGTTTATCCGTCGGCTTTAGCCGACAAAATTGCTCTTGCAAAGCCTGAACTGGAAAAACTCGGATATGTAGTAAGCTGCAAAAGAGTTGGCAGAGAGCCACACAGCCAAATACTGGCTCACTCCGAATATGCTTCGCCAAGTCACGCGAACACGTTTAAAAAATTGATACCGCAGCTTGAAGGAGCTCAATACATAATCCAGCCTGACAATTACCTTTGCGGAAGCACTGATTTGACAATAGTTTTAGGTGCTGATACAAATTAATACGAATTTGGAATAATATAACTAAAAGGCGGGTCAATATGCACCGCCTTTTGAATTAAAGATTGTTGCTTACCGCATTAATTTCTTTCAACCATTTTCTCAAGAATGGTCCAATCTTCATTATTTAGTAAAATTGCTTTTAATAATTCCTGCCTGTCTGCCGGAGATAGATTTTGTAATTTTGCCTTAGCAACATCAACGGGACTGTTCTTGTATTTACGGCATGGATTATCCGCAAAAGGGTTAGCAGTTATTATTCCCGATGTCCAATAACTTGTGGGATAGGTTAATTGCATTATTGTCAGTTGAAGAGGAGTAAGATTCCCATATTTTATGCTGTAAGGAACATCGGAGCTATTAAGTTTTTTTTCGGAAAGATGCGATGACCTGAATTCTTTTCTCGGTAAATGGGTATTGCAATCCTGATTGTCACCGGGCATTTTATCGTAATATATCGTATTTTCTGTAAGAGCATTACCGATAAGATAATCTGTTTCTTCACTACTCAGTTGTGAATTAGGGTCATTTACGAGCCTGTGAACTATATCCCAATCTTTCTGCGGTACATCCAACTTGAAGGCAATGTTGCATTTCATCTCGTTATTGCAAATTGGAACTTGACCATGACTCTGAATGGAATTGGCGATTGAAACCGGTCCGTTCAGATATTCTCTCAGTGATGCCGGTTTACCGGGTGCAGCAGAAGATGTAGATATATAACCGAACTCATACGGAAGTTTTTTGCCGTTAAAGTAGCTCAGGAGTATCATTTCCCAAGTTGTAAAACTGCTGTAATTCAATTCATAAGGTACTTGGCAACATGTATCTTTATTATGAATAAAACTTCTGTCGGGACAATGGTCGGGCAGACAGTGGTGATTCGTGTAGTAATCGAGAGCTTCCTGATTCATTCTGCATTCGGCTTCATTCCATCTTGTTCTATCAACTTCACCTTGTAAATAGGCTTTCGCATCGTGAGTGAAGTCAAAATATTTTATATTGTCCATAACTCGGTTTATAACACTTTGTTTGTCCTCGGGCAGCATTAAAATACCTCTGTTTGAGATGACTAAATCCCTCAGGGTAAATCTTTCGTGATCATTCAAAAAAGCTCTGCTTTTAATTTTTTTAAGTAAATTATCTTGCACATTTCTGTCGAGTCTCTTTGACACTACCGGGTACTGTCTATTGCTGTATGATTGAATGTCTTGCGGAGTAGAAGATGTTACTGCGGCTTCTCCAAAAGAAACCTGATTTGAAAATTTCCTGACCGTAGATTTTTGAGCATAAAAACTGCATGGATTAAATTGAATAACCATTTTATAAAACCTCTGTTCCAGCATTAAATTGACAATTATATAAATGCAGTGAAGCGTAAAAATTGCTATTTTTTTGAAAAAAATTTACAAAACATAACACAGGCAAAGGATTGGTCTGTATTTTGTGATGATTTTTTACATAATATCTTTGTTTAAAGCCACCATAACAGCCTGCGTTCTGTCCTCTACTTCAAGCTTTTGGAAAATATTTTTAACATGAGTTTTAACGGTATTGAGGCTGATGAACAAATTTTCCGAAATCTGAGCATTGCTTAGACCTTTAGCGATAAGGTTCAGTATTTCGGTTTCGCGGTCCGTCAAAGAACAGTTTTGCAGCCGCAAAGGTTTTTGCGAGCTGACAAAGCCGCTGATAACTACCTTGGCAACGGACGGATCAAGCCATGAAGTCCCTCCGACGGTTGTTCTAACAGCATTAATCAAATCCGCCGAATTAATGTCTTTCATACAGTATGAGACCGCACCGCTTGAAAATGCGTCAAAAATATCCTCTTCGCTACCGTGTGATGTCAGCATGATTATTTTAGAATTGGAGTTATTGCTTTTGATAATTTTTGCAGCTTCAATGCCGTCCATTACGGGCATTCCAATATCCATTACGATGACATCGGGATTGTGTTTTGAAGCGGAAGCTACAGCTTCTTTACCGTTTTGCGCAGTTCCTATAACTTCTAAATCACCGTGTTTTTTGAATTCTGTCTTTAGACTCAAAACAGTCAGCTCACAGTCATCAACTATAAGAATTCTTATTTTTTTAATTTCCGCCATAATTTTTCCCTTTACAAGTTAACGGGCAAAACAAATTTGAAAGAACTCCCTTTATTTGAGGTGCTTTCCGCCCAAATGAAGCCGTTATGTTTTGCAACTACCTGATAAGAGTAATACAATCCTAAGCCCGTCCCCACAGGTTTCCTGCCTCTGTTTAATGCGAATTTTTTGAACATGTCCTTTATATCTGTGTCCGACAGTCCTTTTCCGGTATCCTCAATACTTATTAATACCTTGCCGGAAAGCTCAACCGGAGCCTGGAGTGTTGTATTTTCGTGCTCTCTGTTCTCCGGCAAATATACTTTAGGCTTGTTATCAAACAACTTCGCTTTGCATTTAATGCTACCGTTTTTTTCGGTGTTAGAAACCGCATTGGCAATCAGATTTGTTAAAACCCGTTTAATTTCTATTTCGTCAGCATTAACAAAAATATTTTCCGGACAAGATTCAACAGTAAGTGAAATATTTTTATCTTCGCAAAGTGTGGTAAGTTCTCTGCCGACTTTATTAAGAAGCATAGAAATGCTGAAATTTGAGACTTCAAGCATTACGCTGCCTATGTCATATTTATAAACCTCAAGAATATTGTTTACCATTTTCAGGAGCGAAAGATTGGATTCTTTGATTAATTCCAATACTTCTTTCTGCTCAGCGCTCACAGTACCGTAAAGAGATTGAATAAAATAATCCAGTGTCTTGTTTTCCGCTATAAGCGGTACTTTCATATCATGTGTCAATGCCGCAACGAAATTATCTTTTAACTCCTCTTCTCTCTGAAGGGATACAGCCATTTTGTTAAAATTTTCGGAAAGGCGGGCGATTTCATCATTTCCTTTAATTTTTATCCTTTGTGTCAAATCTCCTTTGGATATCGACTTTGCAGCAGATACAAGTTTAAGAACAGGGTTGGTAATGGTTCTGGCAAAAAATGCCGCAAGAACTATAGCCGTAATAAGGCTGATTACTGAAATAAAAGTTATAGAAACCGTGTTTTTAACTGCAGGCTCGAAAAAGTTTTTTTCGTTCGTGCTGATATAAAGCAAATAAGTCGTTTTGTTTATTTTGTCTTCAACCTGCGAATATTGCCCTATTTTGTATGAGCCGGCCAAATTGTCGGTGAAAAAAGCTGAAAGACTCGGGGATGTTTTAGTCATGACCTTTTTGTCGAGTGATGATTTTTTTATGCCTGTATTTAAATTGGAAGCTAAAAATTCAGGTTTAGCGCTGTTAATAAAATATATTTCAATATCTTTGCCGCTGATTTGAGAAATTAAGTCGCATATTGATTTAGCTTCGGCTTTAGAAATTACCGAAGAAGTTTTTTCAAACCTGTTTTGAAGCTCAAGTTTAGCAAAACCGGTTGCTAAAGAAATTTCTTCCTGTACCTTCCCCAGCATGGATTCGTTAATAATTCCGGTCGAAAAATTCAGTATAACAATCATGGGAATAACCGTAATAAATAAAACCAACATCAGGAGTTTGGTTGTTACCGTATCAATAGAACTTAATTTCATATAAAATCATCTTCATTATTTGCAATAAATTCAGTTTTGCGAAAAAAATTTTTTCAACCGTTTGCCGACACACTCATTATTAAAAATTAATCGTAAAAAGACAAACTCTTAACAATTCCGTATAAGTTGAACAAAACGAAAAATGCCGTAAGATGTTTATTATACTAATTCCTGACGTTTAAGATATTCTTTAATCCTGTCCAGTCCGCTCTGAATAATTCGGGAAACTCTTGAAGGAGAAATATTTAGTTCGTCCGCAATTTCTTTAATCTTTTTATTTTTGAAAAATCTGCTGTCAAGAATAGCTTTTTCTCTTGCCGGAATGAATTTCAAAGATTCTTTGACTGCGGTCATAAGTTCTCTGAGTTCTAAACATTCTTCCGGTGAGCAGCTGTTATCTTTGATTTGATAAGGTACATCGTATTCTTCCATGTTTTCAATGGAAAGAATGGCTTCATAAATTTTCTCCCTGACTTTTACGGGAGTGATTTCGTCAAATTCATTGTCAACAGACGATTCTTCAATGTCTTCTCTTTGACTCGAAAACTTGTGTGTATGCCATTTGTATCTGCGTCTAAGCTCATTTCTGATAGCCCATTTAATAGCGGTTGAGAAATATGAAATGTTATTGTCGGCTACGTTTTTCTGTGATGACAGGATGACATGAACCGCAATTGCGCCTATATTGACAAGCTCTGTGAAATCAGCGAGATGTATCGGGTATGATAAACGCTTGTACTCTATTCTGGCAATTGATTCAATCAAATCATAATAGTCATTAACGGTTTTCTTCGTCGGAGCTTCTAAGCTGACGGGCGAGTCTATAAACTTGCAAACCATATTCATTATAATTCTTAGCTCTATAACTTTAATTATCTCTAAAAACTCTGATGGTAAGAAAAATTTGAACTCTAACTTGTAAAATATTAAGAAAATATTAACTTAAATATATTTGAACATCAATATTTCTGAATATCAAGCATAATTAACATTTGTAAAGTAAAAATTCCTTAACAGTCAAGAGATACATCAATACTGAATTTATAACTTTAATAAATGTTAAAAGATTAAGTTAACTTATCTTAATAATTAGTATTAAAATTAATTTATAAATATTTTAATAGATTTAAATATATATAATAAGAAAGTTGTCAGTCCTTTAATGGGAATGGTGACGAATAGTTAAAAAGCTCATTTTTTCTATTTGCCACCATTCCCCTTTCGGAGGTGAAAAATGGCGGAAACGATGAGTTTTCGACATTTTGACACTGAACGACGGGGACGTAAGACGAAACAAAAAACGAAGTTTTTTGAATTCGTCAACAGTCCTTTAATCAGAATTTAAACCGTGCTTTGATATAGAATGTAATAAAAGCGTTCGAAGAGAAAAATGGAAAAACAGTTCAAAGTCATATCGCCATTTAATCCCGCCGGAGACCAGCCCAAAGCTATAACGGAGCTGACTGACGGCTTAAATTCCGGCAATGAAAAACAAACCCTAATCGGAATAACGGGTTCGGGAAAGACTTTTACAGTTGCCAACGTTATTCAGAAGGTCCAAAAGCCGACTTTGATTGTTGCCCACAACAAAACTCTTGCAGCACAACTTTATAACGAAATGAAAGAGCTTTTCCCCGAGAATGCCGTTGAATACTTCATCAGCTACTATGATTTTTACCAGCCCGAAGCCTACATACCCCATACAGACACTTACATTGAAAAATCCGCAACTGTCAACGATGAAATCGACAGGCTGAGGCACAGCACGACACGGAGTCTTTTCGAAAGACGTGACGTGATTGTAGTCGCAAGCGTAAGCTGTATTTACGGTCTGGGACTGCCGGAAAATTATTTCAAAGGCGCAATCAAAATAACTGTCGGAGAAGAAAAGAACAGGGATGATTTCCTTCTTGAACTTGTGAAGGCTCAGTATGAAAGAAACGACGTTGAACTGAAGCGTACGGTATTCAGGGCAAGGGGCGATACGGTCGAAATATATCCCGCTTACGACAATTTTCTTCTCAGGGTTAATTTTTTCGGAGATGAAATTGAGCGCATAACAAGAATAGATCCGGTGTCAGGTGAAATCGCCGAATTCTGTCAATCTGCCGTGATTTTTCCGGCTGTTCATTACCTTGCCGGTACTGACGACCTTGAAGAGACTTGCAATCTCATCGAAAAGGAGCTTCAGGAAAGACTTGCCGAACTATATACCCAAAACAAGATACTTGAAGCCCATCGGCTTATGCAGAGGACGCATCACGACATAGAAATGATTAAAGAACTCGGTTACTGCAACGGCATTGAAAATTATTCGAGGATTTTTGAAAGACGTGAACCGGGCAGTCCGCCCGCAACGCTGCTTGATTATTTTCCCGAAGATTTCCTGCTTGTAATAGACGAATCACATGTAACCGTCCCCCAGCTCAAAGCAATGTACAATGGGGACAGATCAAGAAAAGATGTTCTTATAGAATACGGTTTCCGTCTGCCCTGCGCACGCGACAACCGTCCGCTGAAATTCGAGGAGTTTTGGGAGAGAGTGAATCAAACCGTATTTGTTTCGGCAACTCCTGCAGATTTTGAATTGTCGCAATCAGAGCAAATTGTTGAGCAAATAATTCGTCCGACAGGACTTGTTGATCCGGATGTTGTAATTAAACCCGCAAAAAATCAGGTTCCGGATTTAATCGATGAAATCAAAACGATTGCCGAAAAGAAAGAAAGGACTCTTGTAACAACACTAACAAAGAAAATGGCGGAAGATTTAACGGATTATCTGTTGGAAGCAGGAATAAAAGCAACATATTTGCACAGCGACATTCAGTCTATAGAAAGAGTAAGCATTTTAAGGGACTTAAGGCTCGGTACTTTTGACGTACTCGTTGGAGTTAATCTTCTCAGAGAAGGACTTGACCTGCCCGAAGTTTCTCTGGTCGCAATTTTGGATGCCGATAAAGAAGGCTTTTTGCGCTCCGATACAAGTTTAATTCAGACAATCGGCAGATGCGCAAGGAATGTCAACGGACGGGTTATACTTTATGCCGATAAAATAACCGGAAGCATAGAAAGAGCAAAAAGTGAAACCGACAGGCGAAGGCAAATCCAGCTTCAATATAACAAAGACAATAATATCATCCCGAAAACTATTGTGAAGGATATTAAAAACAACCTTTTGCAGCTTCTCAACGGTTCTCGAAATCTTGAAGACGTAATTGCCGAAACGCTCACGCAAAGTAAGTCCTCCATGAAAGATTTGCCTAAAATCATTGCCAAAATGGAAAAAGAAATGCACTCCGCGGCAAAGATTCTTGATTTTGAAAAAGCAGCGGAAATCCGCGATAAGCTGGTAAAGCTGAGAGAAATCTTAAAGTCGGCAGAGAAGAAATAGAATTAACTGCAAATAAATGTTGACAACCGAAACGATGTTTTGTTATGTTAAACTAACAATAGAAAATAATTAAGTCTATGCCCCCATCGTCTAGTGGCCTAGGACACCTCCCTTTCACGGAGGCGGCAGGGATTCGAATTCCCTTGGGGGTATTTTGCTTTTGTAGATAAAATCCTTGTAAAGCGTGGGTTTAAGCTTTCGTTTTTTTCGTAAATTGAAAATTGTTGCAGTTTTTGGCGTTCAGGTCACAATCAAGCAAGCTGCGGAAGATTCATAATTACTGTTCTATCAATCCTAAAATCCCGTTAATAACAGTCAATGGATGAACCGGACAGCCGGGGATATAAAGATCAATTTTATAGCGCTCTAAAAAATCTCTGTTTAGGGCGTCAGAATTCTGAAAAACACCGCCGCTGATTGCACAGGCTCCGGTAAGTATAATGATTTTAGGCTCCGGTATAGATAAATACGCATCTTCCAGTGCTTTTGCCATGTTTTCCGTTATCGGGCCCGTAATTATTAAACCGTCTGCGTGCCGTGGGGAAGCCACAATATCAATGCCAAATCTAGCCATATCAAAGTTTACATTAGAGCATGCATTTAGTTCCATTTCGCAGCCGTTACAGCCGCCGGCAGAAACCTGCCTGAGTTTCAGGGATTTGCCAAAAGTCTTTTTAATCAACTCTGATGATTTTATTGCATTAATTTCATAGTTTTCCAGATTTGAACTTGAATCAACAACTAAATGCTCTCTTAAGCTTGAGGCAATTTTGTGAAAATTGGTGAATTTTATTAAATTATTCGGACATTCTCTTTCGCAATCGCCGCAAAATATGCATTTGCCCATATCAATTGAAATATCCCGGCTGATTGCATTTGTCGGACAGATAGATATGCATTTTGTGCAGTCTGAACAATTTTGTTTATTAATTACAGGCAATCCTCTAAATTTTTCATCAATAGCTGCCTTTTTGATATCCGGTATTGCTTGATTTCCTTGATGTATTCTTGATTTTAAAGTATCGAACATTATCTTATCCTTTACAAGTCATTTCCGCAGTAAGAAAGGTTAAAACTCTTGTTGCAAAGCGGAAAATCCGAGATGCCGTTATTCCTGACTGCAAGTGCAAGCCCGTACCAGTTATTAAAGGAAGCATCCTTAATTTTATATCTGCATATTTTGCCGTCATTATCGGTTAAAACGTTGTGAACTATTTCCCCTCGCCAACCTTCAACAATGGAAACAACCATGCTGTTTTTCGGCAGAAGGTTACTGTTTTTTATAAGCAAAACATCCTTGTCCTGAAGGGCTATCTTGTTTAATAAATCTTTTATTATAGTTATAGACTGATTTATTTCCTTGTATCTAATATAAGCTCTTGCATATACATCTCCGCTGTCAACAAGCTCTTTGTCCGATGAAAAGTTTTTATAGCTTCCCCAAGGATAGTCAACTCTAGCGTCAAGTGTTAATCCCGAGGCTCTGGCGGCCATTCCGACAAGCCCGATTTCACGAGCTTTTTCTTTACTGATTGTTCCTGTTTTTTCAAGTCTTGATAAAACGCTTGCTGAAGAAAACATTGTATTTGCCATTCTGCCAACATCTACGGAAACTTTATCAAGAACTGCACTCATTTTGCCAATTAATTCACTGTCAATATCGCACGTAACACCACCAACTCTTATTAAACCTCTGCCAAAGCGGCTTCCGCATATTGAAAGAAGAGTGTTAATTACAAGGGTTCTTGTTGCCCCAAAGACGGCATTGCCCATAAGATATGCAATATCATTTGCAATCGCGCCTAAATCCCCAATATGTACTGCAATTCTTTCAAGTTCTAATGCTATTGCTCTTATTAAACTTGCCTTATTTGAAATATCGATATTTAAAAGCGATTCGATAGCGTTAGAATATGCTGTTGAATGACCAATAACAGTATCCCCTGCGATCGATTCAGCAAGATGCGGCGAAAATTTATTATTATCTACGAATAACTGCTCAATATTCCTGTGCTGATAACCAAGCTGAATTTCAAGATGATAAACCTTTTCACCGTTGCACATAAATCTGAAATGCCCGGGCTCAATTATTCCGGCGTGAATTGGACCAACGGCTACTTCATGAACTTCATCTCCTTGCATTTTAAAGAAAGGATAATTCTCAATTCTTTGAGTCTTATCGAACCTTTTTTTGTCGTACCTGACAGGTTTTAGCCATGGGTGATCTATCGGCTCAATCCCGAATTCCTCGTAAAATTCTCTTTCAAACATGTGAAAGGCAGGAATATTTTTCGTTATAGACGGATAAGATTTCTCTTCTTTAAAACATGCCGAAGAAATTAAGAGTTCAGACTTGGCATCATCTGCAAGAATTACATAGAGTCTTATTGCATTGAGCTCATTACATCCAAAAAATCCTATAACTCGCTTGCTTTCACCCTGATTGCTCATTTTAAATATATGAATCAACTCATTTCTAAGTTCATTTATATCAAATACGGGTATTTCATTTAAATTTATGACTTTATTATTGTTTGATATTATCCATTTCATAATTTAATGTCCTTATAATGAGGTTATTGCTGAAACAGCATTATTAAGCAGTTGATTTATAAAAGGCGGCATATAAAGTCCAAGTACCAACGCCATAGTCAAGAATATTATTTGAGGTAGGTTGATACTCCAAGAAAAGTCCTTAGGTGCCAAATAATGTTCCAGCGGAGAAGCGGGGAATTCTGTTTTGCTGATTTTAATATTGCCAAAGCTCATTTTTATTATAGATTTTGCCAGTCCGTACATTATTATTGTCAGCAATATTGAAAATACGACAATGAGCCCGATTTGATTCTTTGCAAACATTTCTTTTATCAGCAAAAATTCACTTATAAATATCGGTGACGGAGGCAACCCAATTATTCCCAAAAAACACACTACCCAGAGCCAGCCTGTTATTTTATCAAGTTTTAATATTCCGTTTATTTCATTAATTTTTTTAGTTTTGAACAATTTTAATATATTTCCCGCCGTGAGAAAGAATGATGATTTAATCAGCGAATGAGCAACCAGATGAAGCATTGCGGCATAAATCCCCACCCCTCCGACAGCAATCCCGATTGCAATTATTCCCATATTTTCTATAGATGAATAGGCAAGCATTCTTTTGTAGTTATTTATATTAAATACAAAGATGGCAGTTACAAAAAGAGATAACAGCCCCATAGCAATAAGCAAAATCTTTGCGTAATGGTCCAGATGAGTTAATTCCATAAGTTTATAAACCCGCAAAATAATTAAAAAAGCAGAATTTAAAAGCGTAGCCGATAACAAAGCAGAAATCGGTGAAGGAGCTTCTGCGTGAGCATCGGGAAGCCAAGCATGAACAGGAGCCAAGCCCATTTTTGTTCCAAAGCCGATTAATATAAACACAAAAGATAATTTAAGCCAGAAAGGAGCAATTTTATCCGCATTTAAATATAATTCATTGAAGAATAAGGAATTAACTTTTCCCGTTGCAATCGAAAGAAGAATTATTCCCACGAAAGCAAGCGCTATTCCTATTGAGCAGATAAAAACATATTTCCATGTCGCTTCAAGCGCGTGTTTTGTTTTGTTGAAATAAATAAGATACGCGCTTGCTAAGGTTGTTGCTTCAATAAAAACCCACGAAAGAGCCAGATTTGCGCTTAAAATTACTCCTGTCATTGAAAAAACGAATAATAATATTCCTATTGAATAATAAGTATGCTCTTTTTTACTTATTTCTAAATTTTTTATAAAGCTGTGATTATAAACTGTTATACCGGCAAAGATTAAAGCTAAAACCAGCAGAAATAAAATATTTAACGAATCGACACTAAAATAAGCTCCGAACAAATTATACGGCAATTTCCCGTCATCTGTCAAAGTAAAATAAATCATTATCGAGCTGATCAGAAGAATAACAGAATAGCCGGCTAATGCTAAATTATTGAGCTTTTTGGATTTTATTAAAAATAATATAAAACTTGCAATAAGCGGAAATATCAGTATAGCCTCAATCATCACATTCACAATCCTTTAAGCTGCACAATTTGCAGGCATTCAATTCTTCAAAAACATCGTTTATTCTGTTTACCAGCAATCCAAGTATAAATACCGCTATAAACACATCTAAAAGAACGCCGATATTTACAATCATCGACATTTTCTTAGCAACGCAAAGCGACAAAAGAAATATACCGTTTTCCAACATTATGTAGCCTATAACGTGAGTCAGAATTTTTTTCTTTGTCGTGATAAAGAAAAGGCTTATTAAAATGGCCGAAATTGATACTCCGAAATAAAGAGTTGTTATATTTTCAAAGGGCTGCACATCGAGATTTGAAATAATAAACCCGGCAAAGAGCAAAACGCTTGCGATAACAAGCGAATAAAAATTAGGTATATGCGGCTCATTGTCTCTGAATGTTTCGTTTTTCTTAAGCACTTCATTTAAAAACAGCGGTATTATAATTGATTTAATCAAAAGTGTTTCTACTGATAAAAATATAAAACTGGCAATATTTGTCTTATCCTCTCCAAAAAATAAAATCAGAAATAATATCAGCCCCTGAAAAGAAAGCATTTTAATATGTGCCTGTATACGACTTGTTGCCGCCATATAAAGCATTGTTAAACCAAAAAAAACTATGAGCATATTTATCATTTATATTTAATCTCCTCAGTTTTTGTATATTGAAATCATAGTTAAAGAAAGGATAATCAGTGAAATTGAACTCATTATGAATATAAACTCAAACACATGAGTAATTCTTAACCTTGCAAAGTCAGATTCTATAGTCCCTATGATGATTGCAATAAGTAAAAGTATTCCTATAAATAGCAATGCCGAATAAAATAACCCTATATCGGCAGGAATGATTAAATTTGCAATCAATGAAGCAAAAATTATCATTTTCATTGAATACCCGTAAAATATCATTGCCAAATCAGGACCTGAATTATCAAGGACCATGGCTTCATGAATCATAGTTAATTCCAAATGTGTATTCGGATCATCAACGGGAACTCTGCATCCTTCAATCAGCATCATAATAAACAGGGCTAAAACACTTAATGCAATTATCAGATATCCAACTCCGGAGGTTTTTTGAAGAATTAGGGACAGGCTTTGAAAAGAGTAATTACCGCTTAAGGCTATTATTGAGCCGAGGATTATAAAGAATGCAGGCTCAACAAGAGTTGAGAAACAAGCTTCTCTGCTAGCGCCCATCCCTTCAAAACTGCTTCCTGTATCCATAGCGGCGATTAAACTGAAAAATTTCCCTAGCGCAAGTAAATAAGCAAATAAAATAAAACTTCCTTCAAAGCTTAAAATGGCTTTGTGATTGGTAATTGGAACTAATAAACCTGCAAAAATTATGGTGGCAAATGTTAATGACGGCGCTGTATTAAAAATAAAAGATGTTGTCGTGCTAATAACTTCGCCTTTTTTAAGCAGTTTCACAAAATCATAAAAAGGCTGAAAAACTGAAGGCCCTTTTCTTCCTGCCCAGAATGCTTTTGTTTTATTAATTAGTCCGATAAATAAAAATGGAGTTATCAATAAAAATATTATGTTTAAAATAAATTCCGGCATTATTTGACTCCTATCGTGCCTATTAAAGCAATAATCAAGAATAATAACCCGTACAAAATATATTGCTGCGTGCTGCCGTTTTGTATCCAGTAAAATCGTTGAAGAAATTTTTTATTTAATTTCATTACGGGAGCAATTAAATAAAATTCAAAAATATCCTGAATATGAAGCTTAAAATGAGCTACTTCCGGGAAAAGTTCTTTAGGTCTTTTAACATCAAATTCTTTAATAAACAGCGGTTTTAAAAAAGATAAAAACGGGCTTGCATAAGAAGATGCAGTGTACTGCATACGTGCGGTTCCTGCCTGATAACCGCAATCCCATGTTTTGTATCTGTCAACTTTTTTATTTTTAAGAAGCAAATTTCTTAAAGAATAGATAAAAATGAATAAAAGTATAAAACCTAAACCGGATAAAGATATGATGTTTAAAATATTTATCGGAATTATTGATTCAAAAGAATATTCGGGTGCTTTTAATAGCATCGTAACAGGATTTTTAACTATATATAAGGCATATTGAGGAAACAGACCTATTAAAAAGGATAACAAAGCCAGAATCCCCATTGGTAAAAGCATTATTAGCGAAACGTCTTCTTTCACAGAACCTGCTTCCTCAGCTCTTGGCAGTCCTAAAAATACAATGCTAAACGCCTTGGTAAAACAAAGCAAAGCCATAGTGCCTACCAATGCTAAAGCGGCTATTGATAAAACTGAAATAATTAATACCAGCGGACTGTTAATTTCAAAATTATGAAGTATGCCGAGATAAATTAAAAATTCGCTTATAAATCCGTTAAGCGGCGGTAGTCCCGTAATTGCAACCGAGCCTATAAGAAACAGAACTGCGGTATATGGCATTGCTTTAATTAACCCGCCAAGTTTTTCAATATTTATGATATGAGTTTTGTTATAAATCGCTCCCGCCCCCAAAAACAATAATTCTTTAAATATGGAATGATTCAATATGTGCAAAATCCCGCCTGCAAATCCTAACGTTGCAATTAAAGTATTATGATAAGCAAGTCCGAGCATTCCCGTGCCGATTCCGATTCCGATAATTCCTATATTTTCAACGCTGTGATATGCGAGCAATCTTTTCAGGTTATGCTGTGCTATTGCATAAAGAACCCCGAACAGCGCCGAAATAACGGATATAATCAAAACGAAATAAGAGATTTCTAAAGAAGGAATGCTCATAAGAGAGAGGATTCTCAATATTCCGTATATTCCTGTTTTTATCATTACACCGGACATAATTCCCGATATATGACTTGGTGCGGCCGGATGAGCTTTGGGAAGCCAAGTATGAAACGGCACGAACCCTGCTTTTATGCCAAAACCGATAAATAAAAGAATAAAAACAGCAGTAGATAAGGGAGTATTTATTCCAAGTACGGTTTTGAACGATAAGAAATCCGCATTTCCCGATTTAAGAGTAAGTATTATAAAACCTGATACAAGAAAAAGCACTGCAATATGCATTGTAATTAAGTAATTTATTCCTGCCGATATTACTTCCTTTCTTTCATTTTCAAATATAACAAGGAAAAAAGAAGATAATGACATTATTTCCCATACAATTAAAAAGAATAAAGAATTTTGAACGGTCACAACCAAAAGCATCGAGACTATAAGGATACTTAAAAAGAAAAAATGCGAGGATATGAGCTTATTTTTATTCAAGTAAGGCTTAATATAGCCAATTGCGTATAGCGTTCCCAAAAAGCTCATTACTGAGATGACAAGAATAAAAAATGCGCTTAAAGGGTCAATGACAAAGTTAATTTTGCCGAGAGGATAGGGGAAATAAATACTTTTTGAGATGATGCCGTTTTTAAAAAGAATATTTAATGACGGAATTAGAACAAAAATCATGCCCGCTGCGGAGAAAAAAGAAACAGCCGTTGCTTTAATCCTTTCAGGTAAAAATATTGAGAAAAATCCACCTATAAAAAACAAAAATAATCCCGTATAAAAATATTCCATGATGTCTTATCCTTTATCAACAAATGCTTGAGTTCTAACAAAAACTCCCCTTTTTAGGTAAGGGGAGTTTAAGGTAATAAGATATTATCTGTAGTAAACTGTTCAGATAAATTTTCACCCCAGTCATTTATTTTTATTTTAAGATTGCAATTACAAACCAAGTTCATTTTAATCTCTTCTTTTGTAATACCCTGATGAAAGTAAAATAATTAAACAAGTCATATTAAATAACTCTACATATACATTACTACTATGGTAATTTATTAGCAAGGATAGATATTTTTTGGACTGAAGAGCTAAGATTCTGAGTATATTAAATTGATTTTTAAGCTATATTTTGCATAAACCAAGTTCTGAACTCGTATAATAAAGGATGCTTTTTATGCAACTTTCAAAATATCTTTAAAAGCATTAATATCTATATTTTCAAAATTAAAAGTTCTAATATAGTTTACTAAGGGGTATTTTTTCATGCTCGGTTTTTCTCTTTAGTGATAAGGGTTTCAAGATGTTGAAAACTAATCGTTTTACTTTTTAACGTTCCCGCTGATGCTATAATACTTTACAGATTTTATTAATCTTACTTTATTAATTGCAAAGTGTTACTACATCTCAACTCTGGTTATAATTCCGTGCAGTTTGTTTGACGGGAGCGAATAGAACTGTACGAATGAAGGAGTTAATCTCTTTATAACCGCAAATATCTTCCACATCGGATTTTCGGTAATAATATCTTCCAGTCCGTAGAATATAACATTCTCTTCAATTCCTGCCCGATTAATTATTTTTTCAACGTCTATCACTTCCATATAGCCTATCTGAATTTCGTATGCTTTTAGTCCTTCTGCAATATCGTCCTTGAAAAAACCTTTTACACCGAACGGTTCGTCTGTAATTTTTATCGAAACAAGGACATTTGTCTGATAAATTATGTTATTGATAAACATAGTGTTTGTAATGTAAGGCGGGATTGTTTGAGGGTCTCTGACAAAAAATAATGCAGTTCCTCTGACCAGATAAGCTTCCTTATAGGATGGAACGTATTTTTCCAGAAATTTTTCCAATGGCAGAGGTTTAAGACATTTATAGAGCTTTTTCTGCCCGTTTGTATAGATGAGAATTATAATAAACGGAACTGATGCGATTATAATCGACCAATAACCGCCATGAGGTATTTTCAGCATGTTTGAGGCAAGGAATATCAAGTCTATACCTGTAATAAATAATGCTATACCTGACTTATAAAAAGACTTTTTCAAGTAAAAAATCCATGTCATCATTATTCCTGTTATTGTCATAGTTCCGGTTACTGCAAACCCATATGCGGCAGCAAGATTACCGGATTCTTTAAAAATAAACATTGCAAGCAGTACAAAAATGAGCAGAAACCAGTTTACTGAAGCAATATATATTTGAGTTCTTAATTCGGCGGAAGTGTAGTCCACTTTGAACATCGGCATAATTCTAGTTGTTATGCCCTGATAAACAATTGAAAACATCCCGCTTATCATCGCCTGTGAAGCTATAATAGTAGCTGTAATGCTTAACAACAGGAACGGAATATAAAGCACATGAGCCTGATGGTTTATCATTTCGAAAAGAATATTTTTTGTCTCGGGGTGCAGGGCAAGAAAAGCTCCCTGCCCGAGATAATTAAATAACAGGGCAAAAAATACAACCGACCACGCCCTTATTATCGGCAGTCGTCCAAGATGACCCATATCCGCATATAAAGCTTCTCCTCCGGTTGCGCACAACATCACTTCCGAAAGTACAAAGAATCCGGCAATACCGTGAGTCATCATGAATTTAACAGCATAATAGGGATTTAAGGCTTTTAAAACTTCGGGGTAATGTAATATTGCAAATACTCCCGAAACTGTCAGCGCAAGAAACCATAGAACCATTATGGGTCCGAAAAATCCTGTTACTTTTTCCGTTCCTTTTCTCTGAATAGAAAAGAGTGCTATTGCTATGATTGCAGCAATTATAATTAATACATTCTGGTTTAAGTCAGCAAATGAAGGAATTAGCCGCAGACCTTCAACAGCGGAAAGGATACTGATGGCAGGTGTTATGACTCCGTCACCAATAAGCAGCGATACTCCGATAAATGTCAAAACAGCTATAAAAGCAACTCTTCTACCTTTTTTCAGCAGAGGTGTGAGGATTTCCCTGAGAACTATGGTTCCGCCTTCGCCGCGTTTGCCGAGGCTCATGGCAAGCCATGCATATTCTGCCGTGACAAGTATTGTTAATGTCCAAAAAACCAGTGACAAAACACCCATTATGTTAACAATATTGGGCTTAAGCAACAGAAAAATAACAGTGAGTGTATAAATAGGGCTGGTTCCGATATCACCAAAGACCAACCCAAGTGACTTGATGATTTTTCCAATCTCTTCTTTATTAAGCATAATTATTTCTCTCTCTTCTTTAAAAAACAAATTAGGAAGCATAAACTTCCTAACCAATAAGAAATGTTAGTCCTAAATAAAAAATAATGCAATGATTTTTTTATTATTTGAAAAGGTTACAGTTAAGCCACTTTAGAAATTTTGTCAACAGTTTCTTTTTCTTTGGAGTAAGTTTTGTACAAATCATACTGAGATTGCAAATTCATCCAGAATTCAGGGGTAGTTCCAAAATAATTGGATAATTTTAACGCCATCAGAGGACTTATGCCTCTTTTTTCATTATAAAGTTCACTAAGGGTTTTAATCCCAATGCATAGATCCTTTGCGATTTTTTCCTGAGTTAGCCCCAGAGGTTTTGCAAATTCTTCTTTTAATATTATTCCCGGATGTGTATAGGGTCTCATTTCCATATCTTTACCTCATCAGTTAGTGATAATCAATTAGGTGAACGCTCTGAGCATTTCCGCCCGCAAACTTAAAAACTATCCTGTATTGATCATTAACTCTTATACTGTAGAATCCTTTTAAATCACCTTGAAGTTTTTCAAATCTGTTAGAGGGTGGAACGATTAAATCCTGCTCTTTAAAAGCTGCATTCAAAATATCGAGTTTTCTTTTTGCAATTTTGGATATAGATTGAGAAAATTTCTTCGAAGGTTTTCCGTCAAAGATTTTTTCTGTCTCCTTACAGCTGAAACTAATTATCATATTGATATATTATCATACCATGATAAGTTGCGCAAGAATTGTAATTAAATTTACTTAAACACAACCGTCTTATACCCGTTCATCAGAATACGATGTTCAATATGCCATTTTACGGCTCTTGACAGAACGATAGTTTCTAAGTCTCTTCCGGTATTGATAATTTCTTCAAGTGTAAAAGAATGGTCTACTCTCTCGACTGCCTGTTCAATTATAGGTCCTTCATCAAGGTCTGAGGACACATAATGAGCAGTCGCGCCGATGAGTTTTACGCCTTTATCGTAAGCCTGCTGATAAGGCGCCGCGCCTTTGAAACTCGGCAGGAAGGAATGATGAATATTTATGCATTTCCCTTTTAGCTTTTCAGTCGTACTTGGAGACAATATCTGCATGTAGCGGGCGAGAATGAATAAATCAATGTCTAAATCTTCAATCATTTTGAGAATTTTTTCTTCCTGAAGCTGTTTTGTTTCGGAAGTAATGGGCAAATGATAAAAAGGAATGTTGTACCACTCGACAATCTCTCGCATATCAAGATGGTTTGAAACAACTGCCGGAATATCCATTGCTATCTGTCCCATTTTTGCCTTATGAAGAAGGTCGTTAAGACAGTGACCTGATTTTGAAACGGCTATAAGCACTTTCGGGCGGTAACTGCTGTTGTGTATATCCCACTGCATAGAGTATTTTTCGGCTATCGGAGCAAATTTTTCTTTCATTTCCTCAAGAGTTTTGATTTTTTTTGTCTCAACCGAGTCAAAAACCGTGCGCATAAAAAATCTGTTGGTTGACGGGTCTCCATAGTGTGACGATGAGCATATAAAACCGCCGTTTTCCGAAATAAATGATGTAACTGCAGCAACTATCCCGACCGTATCGGGACAGGTCATCTTGAATATAAACCGGCTGTTATTTTGAGGCATAATTTGTCTTTTCCTTAAAATTTATTTCTTCCTTTGAATATTTTATAATACAATCTCGAATCTCGTCCAACATTAGCAAAAAACAGCCCCGCTTGGAGGCTGTTTTAATTATTTTGAAACTGTTAATTTTCTAATCTGATATCGGTTACAACTATCAAATGCCAGCCAAACTGCGTTTTTACGGGTTCTGAAACCTCACCCAGAGAAAGCTCAAATGCGCTTTTTTCAAATTCTTTTACCATTCTGCCCTTTCCGAAAAATCCAAGGTCTCCGCCTGTTTTGCCCGAAGGGCATTTGGAGTATTCTTTTGCCGCATCGGCAAAACTGATTTTATGTGAAAGAATGTCTTCTTGAAGTTTTTTGGCTTGTTCTTCTGTTTCAACAAGGATATGGCATGCTCTAACCTTTGTTGACGGACTCATTTTAAACCTCACATTTATAATTTATACCTTAATTTTATTATACATCAGAAAAATTATAATACAGGCTGTCTTCTGTAAATTGAGTTCATTTCCTGTAATAATATACCTAAGTTAATAAAGCACTGTGATAAATGCCTGATAACATAAATTTAAAATTAAAATACGATGATTACCGCAATGAGCTTGAACAGCTAAAAGAAGCAGATAATCTTAGAGTTCTAAGAAATATAACCGCAAGACAGGGTAAATATATTTTTATTGACGGCAAAAAATATCTAAATCTCTCGTCTAATGATTATCTCGGTATTTCGGCAGATGATAAGTTCGTTGAAAATTTAGGCAAATACGGTTTTTCTAACTCTTCTTCAAGACTTCTGGCAGGTAATTGCAGTCTTTATGAAGAGCTGGAAAGTGAAATTACCAAACTTTATAACAGGGAAAGCTGTCTTGTTTTTAACAGCGGATATAACGCAAATACTGGAATAATTTCTGCTCTTTTTAAAAAAGGCGATGTTATATTCTCTGATAAGTTGAACCATGCCAGCATAGTTGACGGGATTAAGCTCTCGGGAGCAGATTTTTTCAGATATAAACATCTTGATTGCGCTAATCTTGAAGAACTTTTGCAAAAAAATCGAGGTAAATACAAAAAAGCCGTTATTATTTCAGAATCGGTATTCAGTATGGACGGTGACACTGCGGATTTGAAAAAGCTGGTTGAACTGAAAAACAAATACGATTGCTTTTTGATGGTTGACGAAGCACATGCCGTCGGAGTATATGGAGATAGAGGGTGCGGAATTTGTGAAGCCGAAAACCTGACTGAGCAAATTGACATAATAGTCGGGACTTTCGGCAAGGCATTGGCTTCATTCGGAGCATTTGCAGTCTGTGATGACATAATAAGAAACTATCTAATCAATAAATCAAGACCTTTTATTTTTACCACGGCGCTCCCTCCTGCGAATATTTATCATACGCTCCAAATAATAAAATCTCTGCCTGACTTGGCAGAAAAACGCAAACATTTGGCAGAATTATCTTCAATGCTAAGAAATGAATTTAAAGGTTTAGGATTTGAGAATTTGGGGAACAGTCAAATTATACCCGTCATTATGGGCGAAAATGAAACGGCTCTTGAAACGGCTAATAAACTTCAGGGAAAAGGGTTTTTGCTTTTAGCTGTGAGGCATCCTGCCGTTCCGAAGGGCACTGCCAGAATAAGAATATCATTAAATGCGGAGCTAAAATGGAATGACATAAAAGACATTCCCGGATTAATCAAAGGAGAGTCAAATTGAAGCATGCTTGGCTTATAAAAAAATCACGGTTTTTTGTCTTTCGGCGCAAAAAACTAATTCTTTTCTTTAACGGTTGGGCAAATGATCCGACTTCTTTTAAGCATTTAAGTTCAGCTGAATATGATGTTTTGATGTTTTATGATTACAAAACATTATCTGATGATGATTTAATTTCAAAAGAATGGAATAAATACAATAATATAACTGTTATTGGTTGGTCTATGGGTGTTTGGGCGGCAAATTATTTCGGAGAACATCTCAAAAATGCTTCTTTCTGCATTGCGGTTAACGGAACTTTTCAGCCTATTAACGACAGATACGGAATTCCGAAAGCACTGTTCTATTTGACTCTGAACAATTTTATACCCCTCAGCCGTGAAAGATTCTATAAAAACATGTTTTCGGATAAAGAAGATATGAAGAAATTTATCGAAATTCAGCCCCAAAGGGAGTATGAAGAACAGAAAGAAGAACTCAAAGCGCTTCAGGGCTATATTGAAAACGGAAACGGCAAACACTGTCTAAATATTAATAAGGCAATTATCGGCAAGCATGATAAAATTATTCCTGCAAATAATCAGATTGCTTTCTGGAAAAAACATTTGGAACCGACAATAATTGACACAGGACATTATCCGTTTTTTATGTGGAGCAGTTGGGAAGAATTAATTGATTATGCCGAAAAATAAACAGCTTATTAAGCAAAGATTTCATAAAAATACCGGAACATACGACCAAAATGCCTATGTCCAGAAAGACATGGCGTCTAAGCTTATTGACGGGCTTATTGAAAACTTCGGTAATAACTTTAGCGATATTTATGAAATAGGCTGCGGGACAGGGATTTTAACAAGACAAATTATCGACAAACTCAATTTTAATAATCTTTATACCAATGATATTGTCGAAAGCGCTGAGGAATTTGTTAAAAATTTATCGGACAAAATAACTTTTATTGCAGGTGATGCCGAGACAGTTTTTCCCGATAAAGAGTTTGACTTGATTATTTCTAATGCGGTTTTTCAATGGTTTTCGGATTTACCCGCATTTTTGGCAAAAATCGGCTCGAATCTGAAGCCGAACGGAATTCTTGCCTTTACAACATTCGGAGCTGATAATCTTAGTGAAATTAACTCAATTACAAACTGCAGCTTGAAGTACCCGTCTTTAAGTGAAATTAAAACAATCGCAGAACCTTATTTTGAGTGTATGTTTTTTCACGGCGAAAACTGTGAAGTCATTTTTGACAGCCCGAAAGATATTTTAAAACACTTGAAATACACCGGAACTAACGGAATAAATCAAAAACAATGGGTTAAAAAGGATTTGGCGGAATTTGAGCGGAAATATCGGGAGCAGTTCAGTACGGACGGCGGTGTCAGGCTGACTTATAACCCTATGTGGGTTGTTTTGAAATCCTTAAGGTCTTATATGCTATAATCAATCCATACAACGAAAATGTGGTACCGACTAATCAGTACCACCTATTACTTAAATTATGACATATTTTAAAAAAGATTCAACTATTTTTGGAATCTTTTTTATAGAATCTTAAGGAATCTTTATGAATAAATTTATTGAGAAAATCACGAATAAACTTAATCTATCAAAAGATAGGGAAGAAAAAGTTGCCATTTTTCTCAGAACGGTTTCATATTATAGGCTTCTGCCATATATTGATTTCATCAAAAATAATCCTGATATAGCTCAGACAATCAATGAAATTAACAATGATAAAGATAATTGGGATGCTGTTGTTTGGTTATACAGATATAATATTAAACTCTCAAATGCACTTTATATCTATATTTACTTATTGGAAACAACTTTGAAAACTCAGGTTAATAACCTGTTTTGTGAAGCTTTTGGTTTTGATTGGTATAATGATGTACATGTTCTGGGTAGGGCAAAGAAAAATAGCATTGATTTCCTGAAAAATAAAGCGGATGATTACAAAAACAATCCGTTAACTAAACATCCTAATACTATGGATTTTGTAGAAAATAACACTCCTTTTGGATATTGGGCTACTATTGTTGGTAGCGGAAATTTTTGGAATTCAAATGACATAAAATTAAGAAATCTTTTTTCAGCAAACGGTAAACAAAACACAGCTTTATTACCTTTAAAGGAAATATCGGAAAAGTTGGGAAGCATAAATGATTTGAGGAACTGTCTATCCCATCATAGCCAAGTAATCGGATGTCGCATAGGCAGGAAGGGATACAGTAAATTAAAACTATGGGAAGTTTACCAAAATATACTGGATTTATTAGATTATCTCGGTTGCGAAGATATAAACTGGATGATTGGAGATTTGCATTGTAATGGATCTGAACGTTGTTTTGGAAATTCGTTTGAAAATTTATATAAACAATATGAGTTTATACACGAATATACAATTAAAGCTGATAAATTACCTTGAAACAACAACCTTAATCGCCTCATAAGCTATATCGGTTAAAGTTTTAATCTCGTCCTCTGTAATTACATACGGCGGCATGAAATAAATTACATTTCCAAGAGGCCTGATGATTGCGCCTCTTTTTAGAGCCTCTTTATAGATTTTTTGTCCGATGCGCTCTGATGAGGGATAAGGTTCTTTGGTTTCGATGTTTTTTACAATCTCAACAGCTCCTATCATCCCGATATGTCTAATATCTCCCACGCAGTCGAGCTGTGAGAATTTTTTAAGTTCGCATTTTAGCCTGTCAATCTTGGGCTGAAGCGATTCTATTATTTTTTCTTCTTTTAAGATTTTTAGATTCTCTACCGCAACGCTTGCCGCTAAAGGATTTCCCGTAAAGCTGTGTCCATGATAAAAAGTCTTTAATTTGTCATAATCATCATAAAAAGCCTGATAAATTTTTTCTCTGACAACAGTTGCCGCAAGAGGAAGATAGCCTGCTGTAAGCCCTTTGGCTAAACACACAATATCAGGAACTATATTTGCATGCTCAAATGCAAACATTTTGCCCGTCCTGCCAAAACCCATTGCAACTTCGTCGTCTATCAAGAGAACATTATACCTGTCGCACAGCTCTCTAAGCCTTGCCAGATACTCTGCGGGATAAATTATCATTCCGCCTGCCGCCTGAACAAGCGGTTCTATAATTACCCCTGCCGTTCTATCTGAATGTTTTTTTAACAGCTCTTCAAGTGAGTTTAAACATTCAATTGAGCAGGAGTTTTTGTCTTTTCCGCAGGGGCATCTGTAACAATACGGCGATTCTGCCTGCAAGACCTCAAACAACAGCGGTTTGTAGATTTTATGGTACAGGTCAACGCCCCCGACCGAAACGCATCCGATGGTATCCCCGTGATAGGAGTTTTTCAGAGCAATGAATTTGCTCTTTTGCTGCTGTTCTTTTTGCGCCCAATACTGATAAGCCATTTTTAAAGCTACTTCAACAGCTGTGGAACCGTTGTCGGAATAAAAAACCTTTGTCAGTTCTGTTGGTGTTATATTTATCAGTCCTTCTGCAAGTTCTATGGCAGGTATATGTGAAAATCCCGCCAAAAGAACGTGTTCTATTTTATCTAACTGATTTTTTATTGCATTGTTGAGCCTTTCGTTGGAATGCCCCAGTGTATTTACCCACCACGAAGAAATTCCGTCAATATATTTGTTACCTTTCAAATCAAAAATATAACTACCCTTTCCGCGCTCAATGATAATCGGTTCATCGTTTTCACAGTCCTTCATCTGCGTAAAAGGATGCCAAATATATTTTAAATCTTTTTTTATCAGCTCATCATAAGTCATTTTATGAGTTCCGTAATGTTTATGTTTTCTAAAACGCTTTGGGTTAATATTTCGGGGTTAAAATCATCATCATTAATGTTTTCAATATGAGGCAAAATTCCGAGAAACTTAACTTTCGATAACTCTTCAATAAGCGCGGGAGCTGTTTTTACTGCAATATCGTCTGTATCCTTCGGGTAATTCGAAATTATTATACCCGATACTTCTATGCCATGATTTTTTGCCGCTTCAACAGTCAGAAGAGTATGATTAATCGTACCCAGATTTGGTTTTGCAACGATTATCAACGGTAAATCAAGCAGTTTAACAATATCCCGCACAAGCAGATTTTTATACACCGGAGCCAAAAGCCCGCCTGCCCCTTCGGTAATGACAAAATCGCAGTTTTTTTTCAGTTGATTATAATCTTCAATTATTTTGTTCGTGCTGATTTCGATATTTTCCATAACAGCCGCGGTATATGGCGCAACAGGTTCGGATAAAAGATATGAAACCTTTGTTTGAATTTCGGGATTTATCTTTTTTACAAAATCTAAGTCGGGAGCGGTTTTTGTTCCGTTTTTTAAAACGGCGCCGCTTTGAATGGGCTTATAAACACCTGCTTTGCAACCGAGTTTATGTGCGGCTGAGGCAATTCCCGCCGTTAGTATGGTTTTGCCGACGTCTGTGTCTGTGCCTGTTATAAATATGTTCATAAAAATAGAACTACTCGTTAAATCAGCTTTTTAAATTGTATCCGTAAGATTATAAAATACAAAATAATCATAATGCAAAAAGAACCCGAACCATGAATTCAAGTTCTTTTGTTTATTTTGCAGGCTGTTTAATCTTTATTGCAGGCATTAACAAATCTATAGAACAACCCTGCAATTATCCCGCCTATCGTTGGATAAATCAGGAACAGCCATACTTGTTTCAAAGCATGACCTCCCAGAACAAAAGCAGGTCCGAAACTTCTGGCAGGATTAACCGAAGTTCCGGTAATCTGAAGCCCTACTATAACCAGCGCGGCAAGAGTTATGCCTATGGCAATTCCCGCATGGTGATTTGGTACGTTTTCCTGAGTGGACTCAAGAATGACCATTATAAACAGGAAAGATGCTATGAGTTCAAACATAATTGCCGCAGACCGGTCATAGCCTGCTCCGTAACCTGCCCCCCAACCGTTTTGCCCTAAGCCGCCTACGACAAAATCATAACCGACTAACTGTCCTTTGAGAATAAAGACAAGTGCCATTGCAGCAACTATTGCACCCAGAAACTGCGAAATAATGTAGCCTATCAAATCAACTGCGCTCATTCTGCCGGCTGTAAACATTCCGATTGAAACTGCCGGATTAACGTGAGCCCCGGAAATATGCCCTATGCTGTATGCAGCTGCTATTATTGCAAAACCGAATGCAAGCCCAATACCTAATAGTCCGAGTTTTTCCCCTCCTGCGGCGGCTGCTCCGCAGCCGATGAAAACCAGAATAAATGTCCCTATGAATTCACATAAAAACTTTTTCAAAACAACCTCCTTCTCTTGACTAAAAGGAAGTTTAAAATGAATTTTGTTATTTTAAAATTAGTTATTAAGGCAGTTTTGTTTTAGTTTTGAATTTCAATAAATTCGTCTGACATATATTTCTTTGCCGTCAAACTTCATTTTGCAAAAACCTATCGGGGTTTTTTCAACTTTGACGGGAACGGGCGGATAGATATTGACTCTCTTATATGAAGATGTGTTTTGAATAAGGAAAAAGCCGTTTTCAAAAATATAATCCTGCCAAAGGCTCCCGTTCGTCAGATGATAGTAGTTATCCGCTTCGGGTGTAGTCCACATCATATCCAGCTCTGAGGAAATATTCGGCGAACAAATAGAGCTTAACAGAATATGTACTTTTTGCTTTTCATATTGATCTAACGTTGAGTTTGAGCAGTTTGTACACTCTTGAGAAAATGAGTTGTTCATTGCTGTGCATATTAGAAATAATGCCGCTAAAACTGAGTTTTTGAAGATATTTCGCATTTTTTTAATCATTTGTCAAACTTTTGCTCTAATTTTTTATATTATTTATCGTAATTTAAAAAAATACAACTTAATCGACTATCGAATAATTAGCCAGAGCATTATTTATTGTTGAAACAGCTTTTTCTCTCAAAGATTGAGGATATAAAATTTCGCAATAATCCCCGTATTTGAGCAACCGCTTGAGGAGAAGATTTTTGTCTTCGGCATATGAAACAACCGTGAGAGTTTTTTCATTTTCATCTTTATTTTGAATATTTTCATCTTCATACAATCTGTAGCCTCTTGCCAGTCTTGATTTTAGTCTGAATATTACCGGTGAGAGGGATACAGAATTTTTGTTTTTAACGGGCAGTTCTTCGATTTCTTCAATATCGCTAAGCGAAATAGTTTGCATTTCTCCTGAAATATGGTTGTAACCTCTTAAACCCGTCATATGTGAGCTGTATTTAATTTCTTTTGGTTCAAGAGATGCCCATATGCTGTCTTCACCGCAACAGGTTTTGTATTTCAAAATTATCCTTTTATCTTCCTTCAGGCATTGCTCAAATTTTTCGATAATTTCAGATTGTTTTGAACTGTCAGAAAAACAGGGAGAAGAGGATTTTACATTTTTTGAGCTGAGTTTAACCCACAGAAAGCGCTTTTCATCCTGCATGAATCTGGAGATTTTTATTAATGCGGCATTGAAATCCTCTTTAAGTTGTTCTCCGTTCAGTTTTTCAACCATAGAACTAATTTCGGCAAGGGTTTTGATGTCTTTTTCCGTGAAATTTATAAAAACAGGTGACTTTATCAGTTCGTACGTATGGTTGTTATCTTTGCATGGACGCGAAATTTCATAACCGCAATGCCTCAGCGTCGCGATGTATTTTAAAATAAGCTCCTCAGAAAACTCTTTCTCAATATATTTATCTTCGGAAAAAACCTCCAAAATCTCTTTTGCGCTCAAGTTTCTTTCATTTAAAAGCAAAAGCAGGTATAAAACCCTGTATGCCGTTGAGATTATTTTGATTCTTTCTGTCATAAATACTTATCCTTGAAACTATTATATCAAAGTGAATATTAGCAGAGAGGATACCAAAAAAATTGATTTTGGAAAAAATCGGCTACGTTAATTTCTCCTGCCGATATTATTTCTATGATTTTGCATCCCATTTGCAGCCTTTTTTTAGCCTTTTTTGTAAATGCTGCTATATTCGAATCGCCCCTTAAGGCTGTGTTTATAAGGAAATTGGTCTCTTATCATAATTTTGTAACCTTTTATATATTTTATTGCAGTTGATAC
>CAZXPD010000032.1:0-29736 GCA_964643065.1 uncultured Gammaproteobacteria bacterium
TCGACGTTCGTTTGTGTTTCCAGTTATTCAGTTTTCAAGGTTCAATATTTTACTTTCGTTTTGACAGTAAAAACCACTTATTTTTAGTGGTATTGTGTATAGTATCACCACAATTTCTTACAGTCAAGACTTTTTTCAACATCTTTTCACAGAGGTTTGTGAAAGAAATTTCAGTAAGAATTTAAGGTTATAACAAAAACAAAATCATGCCAACCCTTTATTTTGAGGATTTTGTTTTCTGTCTTTTTGCTGTATTCATGTAAGGTTTTATGCAACTATGGGTTTGAAACCTTCCACTTCAAGCGGTACAAAACATTTGCCTATTCCATAGGGAAGTTTTTCAAATTCTCCTGATTTATAACAATCCCCATAAGCCTGAAAAGCAAAACCAGCAGTTATTCCTAACAAGCCACCACCAATTCCTATTTTGCCTGTTGCCAATAGCGCCGGGTTGGGACGGTGTGTCGCCTTGTCTATTTCATTTGTCAGAGTTTTTCCAATATTATTATCCATAATTTCTCTTCACCAAATTAAACCTCTTATTAATATAAAGTTATTTTTTGCAAAATTATTGCTTGTTTTTATGTCAAAATAACTGCTTGTTTGGAGTGAGGTGTTTTATATTAAAAAACAAAAAAAGAAAGCCGCTTGTGGCGGCTACCAGACTTGAGGAGGAGGTTGGGGTATGGTTGGTTTACAATATTGTTATCGGAATTTTAAATAAAAACTTTAGGATTTGAATCTAGTTTTTTAAGTTTTTGTTACAATTTAATTAAAATCAAGACTGTACGGGGTTACCGGCTTTGCAAAAAACAGACATTACAAAAATTCTTATACTGCGTTTTGGTGCTTTAGGAGATGTTGTACATACGACGGGTTTGTTTCGGTCACTAAAAACAGATAATCCTAACTTATCAATACATTATCTGACTTTTAAAGAGGCCTCTCTTTTACTCGAGAACGATAGTGATTTGGATAAGGTGTGGATTATTCCAAATAAGTCCTATATGTGTCTTATTTCTTTTGCAAATATACTCAAAAAAGAGGGTTTTGATTTATTTATAAATTTACAGCCTTCCATAAGAACAAGATTTTTTTCTCGTTTTTTAAGCGCTAAGAAAACTTTAACTTACAGGAAAGATTTTACGCTGCACGCGGTAGAAAACTTTCTAAGAACGGTAAGACCGCTTTTTAAGGGTATAAAACCAGGAAAAAGTCTTAAGTTGTTTTTGTCGGAAGAAACTAAAGCTAAGGCTGTCTCGTTATTGAGTGGTAACAGAAAAAAAGTCGGTTTTGTTATGGAAACAAATCCTGTAAGACAGGGGAGATGCTGGCCGGTTGAACATTGGTATTCCCTTGCGGAAAGTTTAGTTAAAAAATATGATTGTGAAATAGTTTTAACCGGCACTGCCAAAAATATACAAAACGCAAATAAAATTGGTGCAATTTCCGAAAAAGTAAATTCTTTTTGCGGAGAGTTGGATATTGCTGAAAGTTCTGCTTTGCTCTCGGAATGTTCTTTGGTGATTTCCGGTGATACCGGTCCTCTTCATATTGCAACGGCTTTGGGTGTGCCTGTAATAGGGATTTACGGATCTTCACCGATTTCCAGAACCGGTCCTTGGGGAGAAAATTGTTTTACGCTCCTTTCTAACAGACGATGTGTGCCATGTAACAGGCGAAAGTGCAAGTATTTACAAAAGGATGAGTTTTACACTCCCTGTATGAAAGATACGGCTCCTGACCAAGTTCTAGATTTGATTGAAAAGAATAAACTTTTGTAAAAGTTATAGCTATTTAGCCTTTAAAGGTATCAATTATTGCAAGCTGAAAGTTTTATAGTATTCTGGAGAGTTAGTCGAAAGGATTTATTATTATGACAGGAATTGTTAGGTTACCCCAAAGTGCAGTTGTCGGAAGCATGAAAACTTCGTCCGGTGTTCCAAAAAAAAGTGGGCATGGTGGTTTTAAGCGCTATATTTCAGGCTCAAATCGTGTTGACCTAAATCACATAGGTTCAATTGGAGATACCGATTTTTTACGAACCTTGAACAGGAGAATGAAAGAATTATGGGGGCATTGGGGGTCAATTCATTTTAATTAAATTTCTCTGTCAATCAATATTCCCGACGGATTTAGCGATTTGGCAACCAGATTAACAAGGTCCTCAGGAGTTATTGTTTCTACGGTTGCACCCGAATATTTGTCTATCAATTCAACCATGTCTGTTATTGGGTTGAACTTAACTTTGTATTTTTTCGATATCTCTCTTTGTGAATTTTCTTTTTCTGATTCGTCTTTTGGGTCTTCTTCGCTTTCTCTACCTTGAAGATCTCTGCCTTGTTCCTCTTCTTTTTCTAAATCCAAATTGTTTTCAGCTTTTTGTTTTTTGTCTAGCTTTTTAATGGCAGTCTCAGCTTGATTTTGAGCTACCTGTGCTGCTTGTTCTGCAATCTCTGCAGGACTGGGAATTCTTTGAAGACCTGAGTTTGAGAAAGAAAGACCGTCAAGAGGCATTTGTATCTCCCTTGTCAAATTTTTCTATCTAATAACATTAATTAGGGCAAGTATTACATCTGATTCCAATGATTTTATCTGTACTTTTTTAGATTCTTCGGGGTTTTTCATTATTGCATCCATCGCTTTTTGTTTAAAATTTTCTCCCGATTCTTTGTTTGATTCTGTTGTGTCTTTAGAAATTTCGTTGACTTGCTGTTCTAAGTTCTTTTTTGTTTCATGTACCGCTTGTTCACTTTTTTCAATCTCTTTGGTTTTTTGTGCTGCTTTCTCTGTTTCAGCTTGCAGGGTTTTTTCGTTTATAGAAAATTCTTCTATTTTATTGATAGTTTGTTCTGCATATTTTACAGTATCAATTATATCATCAGTTGCGGATTTTGTACTGTTTTGATTACAAAAAGGGTATACTCCGTTAAATGATATTTTTTCAAGATCTTCTTTAAGTCTTTTCATTTTTATGTTGATTCTATCGTTTAAGGCGTCGAAATCAGCTCCATTGTTTGTTTTTTCAGTTTCTGATTGAATTTCGCTTTTTATTTCATTATAAGTTTTTAGAGCCAGTGTCAGTCCTTTATTAACAGTGTCAATGATTCCTGTTTTTTCCAGTAAAACTGTCGTTTTTTCATCTGCAAGCTTATGAGCATCAAGTTTTTTTCTTTGAGATTCTTCTGTTTCCTGACCGTTTTCAGCAAAAAAGCCTCTCTCTGCTTTGCCTTTTTCGAGAGAGTTTTTTTCAGAAACTTCAAATCTCTGCTTTCCATAGAAATCAACAGAGCCGGTACCATTTAGAGGTAACAACTTTCAGCACTCCCTGCAACTTGTGAACATGCATGTCTTCTTAATATTCCCCTTTTTTATATAAACAAAACTAAATTATTTTAATTAAATACAAATTTGTTTACATTGTTTTATTTATAATAATTTTAGTTCTTTTAAACGGGTGCTTTTCATGAATGCTGAGCTTCTTGCTGTTATTAAAAGAGACGGGATTATTGAAAGAGAGCATTTCGGTTATACCGTCTTAACAAATATCTGGGGTGAAATTTTAGAGAAAAAAGGTGATTATAACAATCGTTATTTTTTATTGCGTTCATGCGAGAAGCCTTTTCAGGCTTTGCCTCTGTTGATTTCAGGTGCTTTTAAGTCTTTTAACATAACCCTTGAAGAGCTTGCCGTTTGTTGCGGTTCCCATACAGGAACGATTGAACATACGGAGCCGGTCAAAGGAATTTTATCCAAAATAGGCTTGTCTGAAAAAAACCTGCTTTGTCCTCCAATCGAACCGATTGATACAGAAACGAGAAATTATCTCATCAAAGATGGTTTATCTCCATCAAGTTTGCATAATAATTGCTCGGGCAAACACGCCGGTATGCTTGCCGTTTGTATTCAAAATAATTGGGATATATCAGACTACCTTAATCCGAAGCATCCTTTACAAAAGATGATTTTACAACTGGTAGAGGAATATTGCGGTATAACAAATCTCCCTTTGTCCTTTGATAACTGTGGCACACCGGTTCATGCAATGCCTTTGCACAAAATGTGCAAAGGGTATTTAAGTCTTTTTCTGAGTAAGGAGGCCTCTCTTTTGAAGGAGGCTTTTATTAAATATCCTTTTATCATCGGCGGTAAATGCAGAATTGAAAGCCAAATTATGAATAACTCAAAGGGAGCGCTTATAGCCAAAAACGGCGCTGAAGGTTTATGCATTGTTCTCAATGTTGAGAAACAGCTTGCATTTGCCGTCAAAATTCTTGACGGCAATTACGATGCCAGATCTCAAGTTCTTCTCGAGAACCTACGAAAGCTTGGATGGATAAAGACTTAGGCTGACAAAAAGTTGATATTAAAAGGCGCGTTGGTTCTTTGAATATCAAAAGGCTTTTTAGTCATGCTGTCAAATACCGGATTTATAACATTAGATTGTGATTCTTGACCGTTTTTGTCTTTTTTTAACCCGTTTTTTTCAGAAATATGAAGGTCATTGCCAAAGGTAAAAGAATAGTCTGTTCCGATTGTCATAACTTCCTCCCTCTTCTTTAAACATCGTTTATTTGTACTTTTGTTTCCGCGTCAAAATATTAGTCTCTTATATTATAAAAACAAAAAGAACAAGGGAATTGCTTTTATTTGAACAAATTTAAATATTTATTAAGCCGTTTATTTGGGAAAGTCCGATGCTTTTAGCTTATGAACCCATCTTCCGAATTTTTGCTGTTCATAGCTTTGTGCATAATTGAAAAGAGCTTCAAGTAAAATCTTTCCGGATTTGGCTTTTCCCTTAAAAATTATATTGCCGTTTTCGTCCGAAGAAAACTCTATTTCGGCATGAAGTATCCTGTCTGTGTTGTCCTCCGGCTCTACTTTAAGTTTTTCTCTCAGCCATTGCAAAAGGATTATGTCAGCAGAAATTTTATCATCCTGTTGTTTTAGGTGTTGTGAAAAGGCTTCAAGTATCATGGCTTATATTAGTCGTTTATGTGTAAATTTTTTTGCATTTGCGCCGGAATATTCTGTTACTGTTTGACCGTTTCCGTAAAGCTTGTATTTATAAATTACAAGTCCTGCCAGCCCAACCGGTCCTCTGGCATGTGTTTTATTGGTGCTTATACCGACTTCTGCACCAAAACCGTATCTGAATCCGTCAGCAAATCTTGTGGATGCATTTTGATAAACACTGGACGAATCAACAAGGTTCATAAATATTTCGGCGTTATTGCCGTTTTCGGTAATTATGCTGTCCGTATGTCCTGAGCCGTATTTATTTATGTGCTCTATTGCTTCAAAAATATCTTTTACAATTTTTATTGCTACGATTTTATCTCCATATTCAGTTTTCCAGTCTTCTTCCGTTGCTGTTATAGCATCTGTTAGATTTGTCGTTTTTTCATCACCTTTGACAATAACATTGTTCTTTTTAAATTCCGAAACTAAAATCGGCAATATTTTTTCTGTAATTTTTTCATTTATAAGGATAGTTTCAACTGCATTGCAGGCTGATGGGTATTGGATTTTTGCATCAACGGAGATTTTGACTGCTTTGTCAAAATCGGCAAATTCATCGATATAAACATGACAAATACCTTCCGCATGACCGAGAACGGGTATTTTTGTATTGGATTGAATGTGCTTTACAAGGCTGTTGCTTCCGCGCGGAATAATAAGGTCTATATATTTATCCATTTTCAACATTTGTTCAACGTCATATCTTGTTTTAATGAGATTTATCATGTTTTGGGGTATTTCGGTAGCTTTTAAGGCTTCATTTATCAAATTAACGAGAATCTCGTTGGAATTCGCGGCTTCGCTTCCGCCTTTTAAGATAACCGCATTTGCAGACTTGAGAGCAAGAGCTGAAATCTGGGTAACAACATCGGGTCTTGATTCAAAAATAACTCCTATAACGCCTATGGGACAGCTTACTTTATATAAATTTAAGTCTTTATCAAGTTCCATTGCCCAGAGTTTTTTATTTACAGGGTCTTCGAGTTTTGCAACGTCTTTAATGCCTTGAATCATAACGTTAAGTTTATCGTTATCAAGTTTAAGTCTATCGTAAAAGGCTTTTTGCATCTTGCCTTCTTTTATGAGGCTCTCGGCATTTATTAAATCTTTTTTATTTGCATCTAAAATAAGTTCTTTTGAGGATTCGATTTTGTCGGCTATTTTTAACAGCGCGTTGTTTTTAACTTCTTCCGAAAGAGATGCCGCTTTGATTGATGCCTGTTTAGCTTTTTGTGATATTTCGGCTAACGTTTTTTCTTTAAGTTCCATAATAATTTCCTGCCTACAAGTAATTTATTCACTAATCTATATTATTATAAACCACCTGCTGTTTTTACTTTTTATACCGTAAAAAAGACGGCAAAACAGCCGTCTTTTAAAATTTATGTAACATTTTATCAAGCAACGAAAATAAGATTTTGGGCGGATGTTGGTTTACTTTTTCCGCTTATGGGATCTGCGACAAAAAGATCTCCTATACAGGATTCTGGTCCTGATTCCCTGCAGTCGCCAGTAACAATAAGATATGCTGGAGCAGATGACTTGGTTGTTTCGCCTTCCTTCCACCACTGCATTTCTGTTATATCAGGAACAACCACATGTCCTGTTAAATCCTTAATTGCCCTGCTGCGGGGATCTGTTAATAAGTTGCCGAATGACATTTTCATTGTTTTTCTCCGTTGTTTTTATTATCAATCTTAATCAGCATCTTCTCCGGTTAAGTCTTTTAGTTCTTTTTTCAGTTCTTCTGCTCTGTCTCTGTCTCTCCAAGAGCGGCTGTTGCCTATTCTATCCAATTCTTCCTTTCTTGTTTCAACTGCATACTGAAAATCAGTCATTTTGTTGCCGTGGAGTTCGCTTCCACGGTGGCAGTTTTCTCTTGTGCATGCTCGTCCTGTTTTGAACTCATGTGTTTCCTGTTTTAGTTGTCTTAGTCTTTCACGATCTCCCATTGGATCACGGGAATTACAGTATATAGATTTGTCAATTCTTTCATGAGGAGCAAGCGCTGATTCAAGTCTTGTCATTTCTTCTTTTCTTTTTGCAATCTCATACTGTTTGTCGCTCATTCTTTCCCCATGCAGCCATCTGTCACCAAAACTAACCCTTGAAAACTGTATTCTGTTTATCATCTTTTCTTCCTTTCCTGTTTTAATTACGCAATTACTTCGAAGTCTCTTGAGCTTGAAGTAGATTGCTTTTTTGTAATCGGATCTGTGACTTCTATGTAATTTTCTTGCCCGAAGTAACTGCTGTTTTGTCCTCTGTAATCATATGTAACAGTTAAATAAAGAGGGGCTTTAATAAAAGAGTTTGGGCTTTTGATGTTTCCACGGTAATTGGAAGCCAGTTCTGTTCTTGCTGACAACCAATCGGTTTTGCCGGAAGGGGTTACAACATGCCCTGTGAGATCTCCTTTATAATCATGCGCTACAGTGCCTATTCCGTGAAAAGATATTTTCATAACAAAACCTTCTTTTTATTTCTATATTTAGAAGGATTCTGAAACAAAAAAGTTGCTGTTGGAAGCTTAATTTATATAAATCTTTTACATAGCTTTACAAAATTACAATATTATCTCTGTTTACGATTTCATCGCTTTCTTTATGTCCGAGAATTTTTTTGATTTCGCCGGTTTTTTTACCTATAAGTTTTTTTGCGTCCTCTGATGAATAATTCGCCATTCCCCTTGCAAATTCTTTGCAGTTTTCGTCAGCTATACTTATTACGTCATTTTTTTCAAAATCATTTTTTATATTAACAATTCCTGACGGCAGGAGGCTTGCGTTTTTTTGAATAAGGGCATCTTGTGCCCCTTCGTTTACTATTATAACGCCTGTTATATTAGTAGCGTATGCAATCCATCTCTTTCGGCTGGAAAGCTGTTCTATCGGGATAAAGAGTGTCCCTGTCTCGTCTCCGTCAAAAATTTTGTTTATTGTTCCCTCTTTTTTTCCGTTCGCAATAACTGCCATGCCGCCGGAATGCACGGCGATTTTAGCAGCTTCAATTTTGGTCTTCATTCCGCCCTTGCCTCTTTGAGAGGCGTCAAATCCTAATGCTTCTATTTGCTCGTCAATTCTTGTAACGACGGGAATTATTTTTGCATGCGGATTAATACGCGGATCATCGTCGTAAAGACCGTCAACATCGGTTAAAATAACAATAACGTCCGCCCCTAGCTTGCTCATAACAAGCGCAGATAATTTATCGTTTTCACCGAAACAGGAAGAACTTGGCTTAGGTTTCTTGCACACTGTGAGGTCATGAGTAGAAACAGTATCGTTTTCATTAATTATGGGAATTACACCAAGCTCCAAAAGAGTGCTTAATGTGTTTCTCAAGCTTAAATATCTTTTCCTGTCCGAAAAGTCTTCATCAGTCAGAAGAACTTGCGCTGTAACGATGTTGAATTTATCAAATCCTTCTTCGTAAATGGAGGTTAGTTGCCCCTGCCCAACTGCGGCGCAGGCTTTTTTCAAGGTAGAAAGAGTTGGCTTTGATTCCATTCTTAGTTTTTTTGCCCCAAGACCTACTGCACCGGAAGTTACTATTAAGATTTCTTTATTTTGTTTCTTTAAATCCGATATCGATTCAATAAACGAATATATTCTGGAAAGAGCCATTGTTCCGTCTTTTCTGGTAAGAACATTCGTTCCGAATTTAAATATTATTCTGTGGGCTTCTTTGAGTTTTTCCCTATAATTCATTTTGTTTCCGCCTTTGTTTTAGCCATTTATACTTTTTACAGTTCAATGATACAACATCACAATCATTTTAGAAGATGTTATTTTAGATTTTGGGCAAGTTTTTAAAAATATTAATAAATATTAAGAAAATTTTTCAAATTTTTACCCAAAAGGCAATTTTTAGGCATAGAAATACTTTATATATATATAGCATATAGGACATAATCACACATAACATATATAACTTGCTACTATAACCCACACACTTGCAAAATTTCTCTAAATTTTCCCCGAAAGGGGATTTTTTATTGGGCTTTGCAAACTCTTAATCGGTGGGCTTATTGTTAAAAGGGTTGTATTTTTTAAAAAATAGGTTATATTATATAATATTGAGCATCTAAGGGTGTAAGTTCACTGACAAACGGAGGCAATAATCTTGAAAAACGGTTTTTCTATAAGTAAAATAATTGAAAAAAAGATAAATAATTCTGAAGAAAAAACAGAAAACCAAATAGAAATCACTTTTAAAACATTAACAAACAATGTTCCGGCTTATGCAACGGTAACTTTAGTCGGTGATGGTTCAATAAAGAGCTTACTGCGAGTTTAAGCTGTAAATAAAAAGCTTTATAAAAAACTGTCTGTTACAAGCGGTATTTTTGATTTAATATTTGTTCTTCAATCTGTTCGGTTTTTGGCTTGTCCACTCTTGTATAAAACAGCATACCTGCTGATACAACGACCAATAATAAAAACTGATTTATGAACGATGCCGCAAGAGCGGTTTCTTTGCCTATGCTTAAAATGCTCAATCCCAAAATATAACCCCATTGATAAGGTCCCAAGCCGGACGGACCTGATGGGATTACAATGCTTAATGCGACCACGGATAAAACAAACAGTGAAGAAAAAATTGACACCGTTATGCCAAGACTTTGCATAATAAGGGAAATTACTATACTTTCTAAAACCCATATAACAAATGTTATAAAGAATGTTTTTACGATTGAATATAACGAGTTAAAAATATCCAGCCCCTCAGAGAAATTATCAAGGAAATAGTTGATATTACTAAATTTGCCCGTACACAGCTTTTGTTTAAATGGTATTAATTTGGATAAAAAATTTCTTTTTTTTGCGTAAAAAAGTAGCAGAATAAAGCATCCAAAGAAAGACAAGCCTGTAATAAACGCTATTTTAATCAGTATTGGATTTGGGGTTTTATAGCAAATAAAAGCCAAAAGAATAATAACTAAAGTTAAACCATCGATAATCCTCTCAAAAATTACTGATGCAAAGACTTTAAGTTTGCTGATTTTTTCTTTTTTCCCGAGCAAATATGACCGGTATAAATCCCCTGCTCTGGCAGGCAAAACGCAGTTGAAGAAGTATCCTTTAAAAAGCGGCTTGAAAAGTGCTTTGACTTCTATATCCGCTCCGTTTAATATAACTTTCCACCTGAAAACTCTTAGCACAAAAGCCGAATAGTAAAGAACAAGAATCGGAATAATAAAAACCGGGTTAATTTTTTCCAGAATACTTATTACTTTTCTTATATCGACATTGTGAAAAGCCAAGGCAATGAATAAAATGCTTATTATTAGGGAAATTGATTTTTTACCGAACAATTTCAATTCTTAAATCCGCTTTAGTTTTTGCTTGTATCAAACTTTTATATTTTATACCATATTAATGAAAACCAAAAAATTCAGGATTTAAAAATGTCCGCAAAAATGACAATAACCGAAAAAATTCTTGCCGCTCATGCCGGGTTGGAGAAAGTCTTGGCAGGGGATTTAATAACGGCTAAAGTTGATATTACTCTCGCTAATGATATAACAGGACCGGTTGCTGTTGAGGAATTTAATAAGATCGGTGTTGATAAAGTTTTTGATACAGAAAGAGTTGTCTTTGTGCCGGATCATTTTGTTCCTAATAAGGATATTAAATCTGCTCAAAATGCAAAGATTATAAGGGAATTTTCAAAAAAGCACGGTTTGAAGCATTACTTTGAAGTCGGCAGGGTTGGAATAGAGCACGTTCTTCTGCCGGATAAAGGCATTGTTTGCCCGGGTGATGTTGTTATAGGTGCAGACAGCCATACTTGTACTTACGGGGCAATAGGAGCCTTTGCAACAGGCGTAGGTTCGACTGATTTAGCATGCGCCATGGCGATCGGCGAAACTTGGTTCAAAGTTCCCGAAAGCATTAAAGTTGTTTTTGAAGGCAAATTAAACAAATGGGTCAGCGGAAAAGACTTAATTCTTTATCTTATAGGCAAAATCGGCGTTGACGGTGCGCTTTATAAATCTCTTGAATTCACCGGTTCAACTATCAGAAATTTGCCGATGGATGACAGATTTACCATTTGCAATATGGCAATCGAAGCCGGAGCAAAAAACGGCATAATAGAACCTGATGCTGTAACTGAACAATATGTTAAAAACAGATGCTTAAGACCGTATAAATTTTATGAGAGCGATGCCAGAGCAAATTACAGCAATATTATTGAATTTAATGCAGAAGAAATCGAGCTAATGGTTGCCTTGCCGCATCTTCCGGAAAATGTAAGGCCTGTTTCGCAAATAAAAGACATAAAGATAGATCAGGCTGTGATTGGAAGCTGTACAAACGGCAGATTGTCAGACTTGAAAATAACTGCAGAGATACTTAAAAACAGAAAAGTTGACGATAACGTAAGATTGTTGGTTTTTCCGGGAACACAGGAAATATACCTTGAGGCGCTTAAGCTTGGTTATTTAAGTACAATAATAGAAGCGGGGGGTGTGATTAGTCCTCCCACATGCGGACCGTGCCTTGGCGGGTATATGGGTGTCCTTGCAGAAGGCGAAAAAGCCATTTCTACAACAAACAGAAACTTTGTCGGAAGAATGGGACATGTTTCTTCTGAGGTTTATCTTTCAAGTCCGGCTGTTGCCGCCTCAAGCGCAATTTTAGGTAAAATTTGTTCTCCTGAAGATTTATAAAACTTAATTTATGCTGGTCATACTAGCAACTTTTTATTTGTTCTGCCTTTAATCAATTGTAAAAAACTTAACTAAAGGGGAATAAATGAAGGTATATTTTAATCAAAGTGTAAACAACACTGCTTTTGGCAGAGCAAAAGCAATTCCGCAGATTGCATCAAAAATTGATTTTGTAAAACTTGAACAAATGATTGTAAGCGGTACTACTAAAGAAAAACGTATGGCCTTAGCTACGGTTAAGGGTATAAATAAAAATAACGGTAACTATATGCCGGGGCTTAGACTTTTAGGAATTGCTCTCGACGATGCAATCCCTGAAATAAGGATTCAGGCTGCTAATGTGCTTGCGGGTTTTGCGGATACAACAATTTTTAAGAACATAAAAGGCAGTAGAGGTAGTTTTGATGAGATATTAAAAAAAGCCAATCGAGATCCAAATAAACAAGTTTCTAATAAAGCCAATAAAATAAAACTAAATTTACAAAAGTATTATGGCTATTAATAAAAATTTTTCCGCATTATGAAAATTCATTTAATACATCCTCATAATCGCTTTAACTTCTTTTAACACTTTTCCTGCTGTTACTTGGGCTTTTTTGCTTCCGTCCTGAATCACTTTGTCAATATAAGCGGGGTTTTCAGCAAGTTCTTCTCTTTTGGCTCTTATATCTTTTAAATATGTGTTCACAAATTCCGCAAGGTTTCTTTTGCAGTCCGTACAGCCCCACAGTGCATTTTCGCATTTGTTTTTTACTTCGGAAAGGGTTGTTTTGTCTGCAAAAATTTCATAATAAGGGAAAACAACTTCGCAAAGGTCAGTGTGGCCGGGATCGGATTTTTTGATTCTGGTTCTGTCTGTAATAGCCTGCATTATTTTTTTTGTTGTAGCTTCTTCAGAATCGGATATTTTTATATCGTTGTTAAAAGATTTACCCATTTTTTGACCGTCAATGCCTTTAATTAAAGGGGTTTGTGTTAATTTAGGCTGGGGTTCTACAAAATATTCGGTTTTATATATGTAGTTAAACCTTCTTGCCACATCCCTTGAAAACTCCAAATGCGCAAGCTGGTCAGTTCCTACCGGAACAAGACTTGCATTAAATCCCAATATATCAGCACTCTGTAAAACCGGATATCCGAGCAGACCGTAAGAAATTAAGCCTGATACGTCTTCTTCGGATTCTGAATTTCCCCGCAGGATTTTTACCATATCTTTTAGAGTCGGGTCTCTTTCAACCCAATTCTGAGGAGTTATCATACTGAAATATATATGAAGTTCGGCTATTTCAGGAACAAGCGATTGAAGATAAACGGTTGATTGGTCAGGATTGATTCCGCAGGCAAGCCAATCTAGTATAACATCTGTTATATTTTGTTTTAATTCTTCGGTTTTGTCGAATTTTGTAGTAAGGGCGTGCCAATCAGCCACGGCAAAGTAACAGTCATAATCGTTTTGGAATGCAACCCAGTTTCTTAAAACACCCAGATAATGACCTATATGGAGTTTTCCCGTCGGTCTCATTCCTGACATTATTCTTTTTTTAGCTTCAGACATAAAAATCAGCTCCCGTTAAAGATTTAATATTATCCTATAACAAGAAAAGCTGATTAAGAATAAAGAGTTTAGATTATATTTTTAAAGTCGTTAATAATCCTAATTAAGGGTTTGACTATTAAAAGAGTTAGTTCCCTCTTAATAACTTCATTGACTTCCATTTGATTTTTACCGAAGTCACCTGATATTAAAACCGGATTTTGCGGACTGGCTTGTCTTCCTATTAGATAACGAGCTAAGTCGGCTTTTTTCTGATTTAAAATTGGGGGGGTTCTCATTTTTTTAACAATTATGTTAAGGGCTTAAAGGGAAATTTGTCTTAATAAATAAAATAATAGATAATAATTTTTAATGAAAAGTAAAAAGTAGCTTCGGGTAAAAAATGTTTGACGATAATCTAAGCATAGAACTTGAAAAAAATACGGTAGATAAACTCTTTTCTCTTATTGATTCATCAGCGCCGGATATTTTGAACAATGAAGCTCTTTCAAATCTTGCGGATAAATTAAAGGAAAAGATAGATAAATTAAAAACCGCTTCGGGCATTCAGGAAGCACCGAGTAACATTCAGCCAATAAATCTTACAGGTATGGATAATAATGCTTTGCTTAGACAGAAGAGTGTTTTAATAGTTGATGACTTAGGTATAATAACTTATCAGCTTGATATGTTATTTAAAAAGATAAATTTCGATGTGATTATTTCTCATGAAGTCTATGATGCTATTGAAACTTTTAAAAAGAGAGATTTTGGTTATGCTGTAATTGATCTTTTTATTCCAACCGAGAGAGAAGGTCTTATATTGCTTGATGAACTTAAAAAGCTTTCTCTGCTGTGTAAATTAAATACGAGAATCATTGTCATGACGGCAAGCTCTAAGCCTGAGTATGAGACAAAGTGCTTAAACAGAGGCGCTGATTTCTTTATAGAAAAATCTCCGGGCTGGCAGAAAAAGATTCTTGATGCATGTATGGAAAAATAAATAATAAAGAAGTTTTGTATTATGGAAGAAAATATTAAAAAATGTCCTTTTAACCAAGCCGAATGCTCTGCTGAATGTGAACTTTACATTTCTCCCGATGAGCTTAACGAAACAGTCAGAAACAAGCTTGCCAGTATTGGTATTATCAGCAGGGAAAAGGGTATTTGTGCATTCAAAAATATTGCTCTTTGTTCAAGCAGATATATTTTTGAACATAGCGGCGGATACGGAAGATAGTTTATTATTTTGCAGTTATAAACATTAAGAATTATTAATACGGACTTTGATGGTCTCTATTGGGGTTGTAGCTACATTATGTGATTTTTCCTGACAATTCCAGCTTATTTTTATTTTTATACAAAAATAAGCACTCATTAGAAGAGAATATCAGAAAAATGGAACAGATTAGTTTAAACAAAAGTAATAAGGATTTTGTTAATTCATATTTAACTATAGCTGATTCGTCAAAACGCTTATCAAGCATTTCGACAAAAGTTGGACAGCTTCAGGATGAGTATATCGGGCGTGATTTAGGTTTAATAGCTAAGGGCTGTGACAAAATAAGTTCTCTCACAGGTATTGGTAAAAATTCAAAGAAAGCATTAGCGAAGCTTGATGATCTTAAAAACGGAAAAACAGATGAAAAAGAAGTTGAAAAGTATTTGAAAGAATATAAGTATGGTCAAAAAGATTCTACCGAAATAATTACCGATCTTATAACGGGTGGTCTTGCTTTTGGATTTTATTCATTCTTTCTAAAGGCAAATACCTTGGCTAAAGGGTTTGCTGCCTCAGGTTTGCTGCCTAAAGAATTTTCAACCGCAATGCTTAAAAAAGGCAGGTTTTTAGGAGTGGCTGTAGGAGCTGTAGGTGCTTTTTTAATAGGCATGATAACTAAACCGATTCTAAAAAGAATTAACGTGATAGGCGTTGATAAAAAAATCCGCAAGGAAGAAGGTTCTTTGTTTAAAGATATAGTTACAGGCGGAATTGACGGATTATCAGCCCCGGCGGTTCTAGCAAAGAATATGCTTTTAGGTATTCCTTTAGTTTTCGGAATAAATTCTTTAACAAGATATGTGTCTATCAAAAAAGATGATAAATCATTTAAAGATTACTTTAATCGGCAAACACAAAACCTTGGTGTAAAAACCATTGCAGCACTTGCTGTTATTGCAATGGCAAGAAAAACACATATGGACGTAAAGTCATGGGAAAACGCATTTAAGAAGGCAATTGAAAACAGTAAGAATTTAAAACCCTTTGAAGAGTTGGTATTTAGACCTGCAGAATTTGAAGAATTAGCCAATAAGATTCAAATTCTGCAAAACTCTAAGATTGTGGAAATCTTGGATAATAAAGTGTTATCTGTTGAAGCTAAAATGCTTGCTTTAGAAAATGAAAATATATTTATTCCCAAATATTTGCAAACAATTCCTGATAACTTAATGGAAATGGTTGGAAATGAGGAATTAGGGCAAATTATAACCAGATTTAAGAGTGATTGTCCTGTTTCAAGGACGGTAGAACAAGCTCAAAAAATAATAAGCAGTACCTATGGAGATAAATATGTTGTTCAGAGCGATAAGGCTTTAGGTATAGGTACTGTTGCAGAAACATACGTAGCAAAAGAAAAAGATACCGGTAGAGAAGTTGTAATTAAATTGTTAAAAGAAGGAATGTCTCTTGAAAAAATAGAAAGAGATAAATTAAATATTTTGCAAATGCTAAATCAAGCAAATATAAAAGATCATAAGCAAATGGATTATTTTGTAAGGCGTATTAACCTGCTTTTTGATACATGGAAACAAGAGCTTGATCTTGGTCTTGAGCATGATGCTGCTTTGGTATTAGGACAAAATGCAAGGAATTACTTAGCTATCAAACCAATTGAGGTTAAGGATAATATTTATGTTATGGAAAAGGCTCCCGGTGTGCAATTTAATAAATTTGTCGATTATCTTGGACAAAATGGCAGACAAATAACAAAAAAAGAGATGGGGTTATTGTTATTGAATTATTTTAAAGTATTTTTCGAACAGTTACTTTCTGTGCCTAAAGCCGGAATGAAAGTAATGCATGCAGATCCGCATCCCGGAAACGTTTTCATAGATATGGACAATCGAAAAACTCCATTTACTTTCATTGATACCGGTAATGTTCTAAGATATACACCTGAAGAAGCTATTACAAATACTTTTAACCATCTTGATTATTTAATCGGAAACACGGACGCAATCGCAAAAACAATGTTGCGGGGGGCTTCATTACCGGAAGGGATGACAAAAGAAGAGGCGGTTAAGTTATTAACAAAAGAACTTAATGAAAAAATTTATAATAATAAGCAAAAATTGCCTATTACTGTGATTAAAACTGTTAATGATTTTTGTCTTGAGACAATGGAAAAACATCATATAATTTCCAACCCTAATAATACTAATTTGTTAAAAGCAGAATCCACCTATCTTTCAAATATCATTTCATTGCAAGGAATAGAGAAACATATTAAAGATTTATTAGATGATAATAACTTTGAACTAACTAAAGAAATGGAGCAGCAATTAAAGTTAATGGCAGAAGAAATACAAAATTCAATAACAAACTCTATGTTAAATAATAAAAAACATACAATAAGTGAGATAAAAGCAAGGTTTAATTTCATTTCCAAAAACAAAGAACAATTCCTAACAACTGTTTTCAAATTGGGAAAACTCACTGATGTATAGTATTTAACATATAGAAATACTTATTTTTGTTAATTTAACCGGAATATTTGCCTTATAATTAAGTAAGAATCTTTAATAATAAGACTATTTATGAGAAAAAATTAAGATTTTAATTATTCGTCGCTATTCTTATAAGATTTTGATTAATTGTGCTTAAATCGTTGTTAAATTCATATAAAATACAATGTAAATAATTGTAACGATATATACTTTTTATTAAATTTTTATATATTTAAATGTTTTTATATATATAGATTAAAGAAAGTAATTTTTAGGAGAAATAAAATGGGTTTAGCAGCAAGCCAAGCAAGATTATTGCTCTCATATGCAAGAAAAAGCGATATCGAATTAAGAATCCAAATAATCAGCCAAAGAAGAATGCAGCTTTCTTTCCATACAGAACAGCTTGCAACAGATTATGCAGACAGATTAAACAACAAAAAAATGGTTGTGAAACAGGGCGATAATGAAGTTGATCTTACTGTTGGCCAATTATATCTCCTTAACTTAAAGCCAAAATTCAGAGCTGACGGTTCTGATGTGCCAGAAAACCTTGACCCAAAACTTCTCCAACAAGCTCTTCGCGCCGGTACTATTTATTTAAACTATATTGTTGTTCCACAAGGTGAAAAAGCAGATACACAAGTTGATTGGAGAACTAATACTTCCATTATCGAAAAATTGGATACAAGTGATGACGAATGGGCAAGTGCAATATGGGAAGCTGAAAATACAAAAATTCAACAGGAAGACAAAAGACTTGAATTAGAATCAAAGAATTATGAAACTCAACATAAAGCAGTAGAAACAGAAATCGATGCAATTCAGAAAGTTATCGACAAAAATATTGAAAAATCATTCAAGACATTAGGTTAATAGGTAATAAAAGATTTTTAATATTAATGCAGAGGAGATTCTCTCAAAAACCCCTTATAATAGAGGGGTTTTTAACATTCTAGAAAAAATTTCTTAATTTTACTTAATATATACCAAATATATATCAATTATATACAAGAAAATGTTTTTATATTAATATAAGCCTTAAATAACTCTTGAGGAGAATCAAAATGACCGGTCAATTAACAGTAAATACTGCAATAAACTCTCTGGCTCAAAATTTTAATACACAATTTGGGGTTAATCCTTCAGGCAGTGACTTGCTACTTTACGCAAAACTTACTTCACCGATACAGGTTAGTTTATTTAATACACTGGATACATTATACGACGGTGATAATATTTTTGGAAACTCAATATCTCCCGCCCGTGTAACCACAGGGCAAAATGATATTACATTTACGACATTAAGCGGAACGCCTTTAACTTTTGGGTTTAATACAGCACCGCAAACTCAAAGTGTATCACCTCTATATGCTAACTATGTACAACCCTCGACAACAGCGGCTGTTTCTTCAACTTCTCCTTTTACTACGGCAAGCTCTTCTTCATCATCAACGTCTCTTTCGTCAGGATTGACAACAATTACACCTTTACAGCAAAGTTTACCGGCGTCAACAACTGTTCCGTCATCCATAACTTATAATATTAATAATTACTATAATTACGGAAATGTCTATAATGCACCGATTTATAACAGTTGTTATAACGTAAATAATTTCAGCTCTACGGGTTTTTCTTTGTTTTAGCCCACAAAACCAAAGCCCTTCATAAGCTCTAGCAGTCTTATTTTGTAGGCTTCTTGGCTATTGTAAAAATTGTGAATATCTAAAATCCTTGCTGTATATATAAAGGCAAATATACAATATGTTTTGTTTTTATATAAATATATTACGTTTATAAGGTTAGAAAATTTATATTGGAGGAAAAAAGTTATGAGTCCTTATGGAAGTGTTGATCCGGCAAGAGATTGGTTTAATAGTGCTTCTTCAGGCATGTTTCCGCAAGGAAGTCCTTATGGCAGCGGTTATCCGGGAGGAGGTCCTTTCTTCCCCGGTGGATATCCAAGTTATCCAGGCGGTGCTCCTATATTTCCTAATATGGGCGGTGGGGGTTTTCCTAGAAATAGTATTAATATGCCGTTCAGTTTAGATCCATCCACTTGGGGTGCTCCGACTTATACAGGAAGCGGCACTTATTACGGCGGATTAGATTTTTATCGAAACCCCTATGCAAACGGCGGTTATCCTGTTGTAAATCAATGGGGTTATTTCGTGTAAAAACAAAAATTATTAATAAAACAAAGAGGCTGTCCATGCTTTGGGATCAGTCTCTTTGTTTGTAAAGATATATTACAAAACACCCCTAATATTGAATTTTCAACTAAAAAATATCCTTTATATATATAGATAGTAAATATATGTTATGTTTAAAATTTTAAAACTTAATAAGAGGTAAAATCTATGGCAGGATTGACATCTTTAAACACGGCAATGAACACCCTGGCGGATAATTACAAAAACGCTTTCGGTGTACAGGCTTCCGGCAGTGATCTAATGCTTTATGCAAAACTGACTTCACCTATTCAAACAAATATTTTCAACACTTTAGATAAAACCTATGACGGGGATAACGTTAACGGAAACTCAATATCTTCCACGCGTTATTTTACGGACGGAACGAATTTATTATTTTCAAGGGCAGATAACAGTGTTTTGTTATATAACTTGCCTTCACAGATTACACAGACAATGCCTGATAAAGCTCTTCAGGCAATTGTTGCTCCAACTTCACCTGAATGGCTAACCAGCACAATTTTGAACAACGGAAGTTTAATTGTAAACAGGCTTACTCTTGGAGATAGCGAGTCTCCGGTTCAAGACGGTAATGTTATAAAATTGACAAATAAAATTGATTTAAGCACTACACAAGGCTCAAATGCTATAAAAGCAGTTATTTACAACTATTTAAACCATAACTCGGATTTGCAGGATTTGAGTGCAATTTTTGGAGATGAAGAAAATGCGGCGTTTGATTATGACGCTGATGCAAAATGCGCTATTATGGACGTAGTGCAAGGTGAAAAAGCCTTTAGAGTTAAATATTATGAAGATTCAAAAAGCATTGATGTAAAAGAACTAAAAAAAGAAGATTTGTTAACTCAAGAACAATTAAACCAAGGAGTAATTCTATCTAATTATCGAATAGAGAACGGAAAACTTGTTTACGATTTGTCAGGAGGCAATACAAATCCCTTTGCATAAAAAATTCAATTATATTTCGCTCTAAGATTACTTTTCTAATAACCGCGATTTATTGATTGCGGTTATATTATTTAAGTTATTTTGATGTGCCTGTATAAAACCTGTAGAAAAACTGTTTAAAATGGGGTGAAAGCTGTTTAAACCAGTTGTATAAAATCACGTGTTTAAACAGCTTAAAATATGTTTTGAACAAATTTTAAACAATTTTTAGACAGCCTAAATAACCTATTTAAATACAAAAAGCCTTCTTTTGAACAGATTTATAGATATACTACTACTACTAAATAAATATCTTTCTTTTCTATATATAATAGAAAGGAATAAGTTTTAAACAGAGAGGTTAAGTAAATGCAATTTACAGTAGAGAAAAAGGTTTTCATTGAAGCTGTTAATAATGTGATTAAAGCTGTATCACCTAAGGCAATTCAACCTGTGTTATCAAATATTTTAATTGAAACACTTTCTAAAAATAAGCTTCGTTTATTTGCGACAGATCTTGATTTGTCTATTGAAACCACTGTAGATGCTCAAATAAAGAAGGAGGGGTCTTTAACTTTACCTGCTCGTAAATTAGCCGAAATACTTTCCAAATTATCCGAAAAACCCGTAACGGTTAAAGTTAACCCTGAAACAAATACTGCTGAAATTACTTGCGAACACTCTAAGTATGAACTGATTGGTATTAATGCAGCCGAGTTTCCTAAAATTAACCTTCCTGAAAAAGATACCCCCCTAGAGCTTAGTTTAAATCTGTTTTTAAAAGGTATTAGACAAACATCTTTTGCTACAGCTTCATATGATTCAAACAATGTATTAGGCGGCATATTTGTTGGTTTGAATGATTCCTTAGAAATGGCAGCCACAGACGGTAATAGACTTACTCGTTTTATAACCGATATTGCATCAAAATCAACCAAGTCTTATTCTGCTATAATTCCGGCAAGAACCTTAAATGAATTTTCTAAACTGGCTTACGGATGTACTGATGAAACAGTTTTCCTCCAAATACAAGATAGTCAGGTAAAACTCAAATTAAAAGACCGTTTTATAGTGTCTCGATTAATAGAAGGTCAATTTCCTAAATATAACCAGTTAATACCGTCTAATTATGAAATAAAAGCATCTATTAGCAGAGACGCTTTTTTGAATACAGTTGAAAAAGCATCTGTAATGGTAAGTGACAAAAATAACATCGTTAAGCTCTCACTAAAAAAGAATACTCTTTCAATTGAAGCCGATAATCCTCTATATGGGGACTATTTTGATACTATCGAAGTTTCTTATACACATGATGAACTTAAAATTGCTTTTAATAATAAGTATCTGATGGATGCTTTAAAAGCAATTGAAACCGAAAATTTAATTATTGAAATGGCAGGACCATTATCGGCAGCACTTTTTAAACCCGATTCGGATGACAATTATATTTGCCTTATAATGCCTGTCCAAATAAAATAAAATGTTTTTAAAAGTACTTGCGCTTTCTAATTTTAGAAATTATGAATTTTGTGATCTGAAATTTGATCAATCAATGATGTTGCTTACCGGAAAAAATGCACAGGGTAAGAGTAATCTTATTGAAGCTGTTTATTTTCTCTCTACTCTTAAATCAAAACGTTGTACAAATGATTTTGAATTAATAAAAAAAAATACTACAGAAGCTTGTATTAAAGCAAAAGTGTTTAAAAATGATGTTGAATCTGATTTGGAAATAACTTTAAGAACGGAAGGGAAAAAACAATTTAAAATAAACAGGCAAATAAAAACACGTTCAAGTCTGTTTACAGGCTTTTTAAAAACAGTCAGTTTTACATATGAAGATCTTCTTTTATTGAGAGGTTCACCGCAAGATAGGCGAAGTTGGCTTGACGATGCAATAAGCCAAATATATCCTTCTTATAAAGAACGTTTAGCCAAGTTTAACAAAATTAAATTACAACGCAACAATTTACTTGCTTCTTTTAAAGGAAATACGGCTGTTTCAAAAACACAAACAGAGCTTTTGGATGCTTGGAATCAACAATTAATAATTACAGGCAGTAATATTTTAAGTCTGCGCTTAAAATATTTAACCGAAATCCAACCATTAGCCTCCTCTTTTCAAAATAACTTAACTTCGAATACGGAAAACCTTCTTTTAAGTTATAAATCAACAATTATAGATATATTTAATCCTTTAAAAAACAAGCCTTTAACAGCTGAAGAAATAGCTTCAAAATATGCTGAAACTTTAACTGCAAATATTTCTTCCGAAATTATTAGGGGACAAACACTAATTGGACCGCACAGAGACGATCTTATCTTTTTTATCAATGACTGTGATGCGGTAAAATATGCATCCCAAGGACAACAAAGATCTATTGTACTTTCATTGAAACTTGCAGAATTAAATTTTATAACTCAAATTACCTCTGAGATCCCCGTATTATTACTTGATGATGTTATGGCAGAATTAGATATACACAGACAAAACTATCTTCTGCAATCTGTAGATAAATCTGTTCAAACAATTATAACAGCAGCTGAAACAAGTTCTTTTGATACCGCCTTTTTAAAAAAAACAGCCGTTTATACAATAGAAGCTGGTAAAATATATAATTAAAACAAAGGAACGCCACAGTGACCTTAAAGAGAAATAAAAACAATTATCCTGAAAAGATAGATACGATTATTTCTAAATTGTTAAACAGACCTGAATTAACACATAATTTGAAAGAAATAAGCTTGAAAAACTTATGGAATGAAATAATTGATAAAAAGTTCATAGACTGCACCCAACTGCTTTCTATCGTGAATAAGAACAATAACGAATCAATTGCCCTAATCGGAGCTTCTTCTTCTGTAACCGTACAGGAGTTATTTCTGCATAAACAAAAATTATTATTAAAGTTAAACAATGCCGGAAGAAATCTCGGTTTTAATATAACAGATGTTATAATCAACACTAAATACTACACACAACAAAAAGTTGATAAGAAAGATATAGAAATATCAAAAATAAGATATTTTTGGGATAAGAAACCAACAGCAAATGAACTAGAAAATATACATATTCCTGAAAATATTGAATTGCTTTTTAATAAAGCTATTTCAGAATTCACCGATTTTATTGATAAAAATAAAATGTTGGAATTAATAAAAACAGATATTAAAATACAGATTTGGAAGAAAAATAAAGGATTCCCATGTTGTTCAAAATGTTCAATACCTGTGGATTTTTATATAGAAAACGAACCTATTTTATGTCCTGCTTGTCAATACACGACTTAACAGATTTTATTCGTAATCTTCTTTTTCATCCGCATCATCTTCGTGGTATATCCCGCCGCCGCAGATTATTTCAATAACTCTCATTAAAAACTGCTTTGGGGCATCAATTTGATTAACCAGAAATTCTTTATTTCCGAGATGTTTAACTTTCAAAATCGCAGGAGCTGTTGTGTCGGCCGGAACGTAAAGAGATGCTATCTCGCATTGTAATATGTCGGGATACTCTTGATCTTGTATATCAAGAGCTGCATCTTGAAAATCGCCGTTTAAAGCCAAAATTCTTCCGGTAAACAAGGGTTCACCTTCTTCCCTATATAAGGCTTGAGGTCTTGTATTTCCTCTTGTCGTAAAACTTATACAGTGCCATAGAATATTTAAAATTCCGACTGATTTATCAGCATCTGTTTCGCTGAATATTTGTGTTTTGGAAACACCTCTGCATTCAAAAGCTTTTTGTAAATACTCCATAATCTCTTCCATATCTTCAAGAATTCTTTTAAACATTCTCGATGTATTTGTAGAAGCCTGTAAATGCTCTTTATACTGCTTAAACATATGACTGGCTACGATATTTATTCTTTCTTTTATTACCGACGGTCTTTCAGTCGTTGAAATATCTTTTGATTTGTTTTTCATTTTTAATTTTTTCTTGTTCCTAATTAATTTTAGCTGTTAATAACCAAAAGGGAAGAATGTTTCATTTTTAATCCGTAAATGCTTTTCTCATTTAAACAGAGGATGAGAAGGATTTTTACATATTGTAATTTAAATATAGCTGTAAAAGCAGTTTTGATTTTCTATATTCTTTGGTGAGACGTTTTACGCAATAAAAGTGAGTTTGGCGGTATGGAGATTAGTGGAATAGAAATTACACTAAGGCGTATTAATCAAATAGAAGCAAATTTTGCCGTTCTTTCGGGACAGAAGCCGGAAGGAAGCAAATTTGAAAATGTATTGAGAGATAAGCTCAATTCTACTTCTTCTGATTTACCCGGTGAAATCTTCATTACACCGTTTAACCAAAATAAAAGCGTTTCAAGATCTGAAACAGATTTACTTGTTAAAAAGTATGCTCAACAAAATAACATTGACGAAAATCTTGTAAAAGCCGTTATAAAAGCAGAATCTGGCTATAACCCCAATGCCGTTTCGCCTGCGGGGGCTCAGGGATTAATGCAGCTGATGCCTTCTACGGCAAAAGGATTGGGAGTTAATAACCCGTTAGACCCCGAACAAAATATTGCAGGCGGAGTTAAATATTTGAAAGGACTTTTGAACCGGTTTGAAGGAAAACTTGATTTAGCTCTTGCTGCTTATAATGCAGGTCCAAATGCCGTTAAAAAATACGGCGGGGTACCGCCTTATAACGAAACACAAAACTATGTTAAACGTGTACTTGAGTATCATAAAGATTTTGCCGGTTATTAACAGAAAGTAATTTAAGGACATCAAGGGGAGAAAATATGGTAAGAGCAATAGATGCAGCAGCTTCAGGAATGATAAGCCAAATGACGCTTAATGATATTCTTGCCAACAACCTTGCCAATATTAATACCCCTGGTTTTAAACAGACTATGGCTGCTTTTAAAGATATTAATGAAGCTTCCGTTAACGAAATAAACCCGACCAAAGGTTATGAAACAGACAGACCGTTGGGAACAGTCAGTCTGGGCAGCATGTTGGATACCACCTGTATAGATTTTAGACAGGGCGGTATAAAAACAACAGGCAATAAACTTGACTTGGCTGTTAACGGAAGAGGGTTTTTTACTGTTCAAACACAAGACGGACTTGCCTATACAAGAAACGGCTCATTTACCGTTGACAGCAAAGGTTCTATAACAACCACGGACGGCTACCTTCTCATGGGGGAAAGAGGACCGTTAACAATCGATATACAAAACTCTGAAGTTAATAATATTACCGTAAATTCTAACGGAGAAATATTACAGAACGGACAGTCCATAGGAAAGATTAAAATCTCTGATTTTAATGACTTAAAATCTCTTCAGTCGTTTGGTAATTCTTTATATAAACCTTCAGGCAATCAACTTTCAATTAATGCGGAAAACTATGAAATAAAACAAGGAGCATTGGAAACATCCAATGCTAACGTTGTTGAAACAATGGTTAACTCTATTCAAGGACAAAGGACTTATGAGGCATTGGCAAAAGTTGTTGAAACAACCAGCAGGAGCCTGAATAAATCAGTTAATGAGGTAGGAAGAATTAAAAGATAATTAACAATAACCGCGGGAGGATAAAATGTTAAGGGCATTAAGTACGGCAGCAACTGGAATGATTGCTCAACAAGATAACATAGATGTAATTTCAAACAATTTAGCTAACGTGAATACAACAGGCTACAAAAAGGTTCGGGCAGAATTTCAGGACCTTTTAAGTCAAACTATTGAAACTCCCGGCGCAGAAGGTTCTCAGGGAACAAACCAGCCCGTCGGTATTCAAATCGGGCTTGGTACTAAAACAGCCGGAACACAAAGAGTTTTTACGGAAGGAACTTTAAAATCAACAGGTAATAAACTTGATATTGCAATAGAGGGAGAAGGTTTTCTACAGGTTCAGCTGGATGACGGCAATACTGCATATACAAGGGACGGCAGTTTAAAACTTGATGCCAGCGGTCAAATAACCACAACAGACGGATATGTTATTCAGCCTCAAATTACCGTGCCTCAATCTGCAACCGAAATATCCATTACGGCTGACGGTAAAGTCTCGGTAAAATCCGGAAACGAATCAACTTTTACTGAAGTCGGAACGCTGCAGGTTGTGAAATTCGCTAACCCTGCCGGCTTGTTGGCAATAGGTAAAAACCTTTTCACTGAAACAGCGGGTTCAGGTTCTGCTACACAAGGAACACCCGGGCAAGAAGGTTTTGGCACAATTCAGCAAGGTTTTCTTGAAGGTTCAAACGTACAGGTCGTAGAAGAGCTTATTAATCTAATTCAGGCAGAAAGGGCTTTTGAAGCTAATTCAAAATTAATTAAATCTGCAGAAAACATGATAACAACAGCAACCAGAATGGTATAAGAATGAAAAAGTTCATTAATTTTATATTAATAACAACTGTTATAATTGGCTTTTCATCAGTTAGAGCCAATAGTGCTGTTTTAACTTTTCAATATTTATCCGAGAAAATAAAAAAAGATATTCTTGAACAATTAAGTTCTTCAGTAAAAGGACAGCCGGTTATTGAAATTAATGAAGTACAAAAAAGAACAATAGAAGTGCCGGACGGAAATATTAAGATAAATACATCATATAATGACAACTACTTTAGCTCTCATTCAATGATAAAAGCCGATATAATCGTTGACGGCATAAAAGAAAAAACCCTGATATTCCCTGTAAATATTAAAATTTACGATAATGTATGGGTTGTAACCGAACCTATAGACCGCGGTAAGTCTTTCTCGGGTTCTAATGTAACTGTTGAAAGGAAAGATATAAGCTCTTATGTAAAATATGCAGTTCGTGCAAATACTGATATTGAAGGATTATTAGCCCGTAAAACATTTAAACCCGGTGATATCATTGACAACAGATATATTGAAAGTGCCCCTGCCGTTAAAAAGGAAAGTCCCGTTTCCGTTGTATTTAAATCGGATTTTGTAATGGTAACAATGTCCGCAGAGGCAATGGATAACGGCAATATAGGCGATTTTATAAAGGTAAAAAATACCCGGTATAAGAAGATTTATATTGGTCGGGTCATAAGTCCGAATACTGTACTTGTGGATATTTAAGAGAACGGGGATACATAAAAAATGAAACATAAATTATACAAAATTATCTTGACAGGTATATTAATAACCGGAATTATGCCGAGTTATGCCGAGTCTCTTTTTAAAGCAGGAATTTCTCAAAATGCTTATCCCCAGCCGCGTTCTTTATTTGGAAGTGTCAGAGCAAAGAATATTGGGGACTTTGTAACAATTGTTATAGAGCAAGATATGTCCACCTCTGACGAAGTTAAACTTGATGTAAAAAAAAGCACGACTACAGATGATCAGTTTACGGGTATATTTAACAGAATTCTGCCCGGTAAAATCCTACCTAATATGAGTGATTTTGGGGGAGGAACGAAAGTTGCCAGCCAGGCAAAACTTGAAAGAAAATCAAAGTTCGGTGATACCGTAACTGCTCAAGTTATTCAGGTTTTACCTAACGGAAATCTTCTTGTACAAGCTAAAAAAACAGCAATTAACAGTAATGAAAAAGTAGAAATAGTTTTAAGCGGACTGATAGATCCCAGACTGCTAGACAATAAAGGTCAAATCAGTTCAAAACTTGTTGCTAACCTCCAGGTAGCCGTAGTTGGGAACGGAACTGTTTCTATGTCTGATTCTGAAGGCACAATAAATAAATTATTAAGGTATCTATTCTAGGGGGATATATGAAAAAAGAATGCTGTTTAATTTTTACATTGATAACAACTCTGATTTTCGGGTGCTTCCCGCAGGCGTGTTTTGCCGGAAAAGTCAGATTAAAAGATATTACTCATATTGAGGGCGTCAGAGATAACCAAATAGTAGGATATGGAATAGTTGTAGGTTTACCCGGAACCGGAGATAACAGTAAATCTACTCAAATGACAAATCAAGCAATGCTTGCAAATTTGGGAACAGTTATAAATAACAGTAATGACATTAAAAAGGGTAACACAGCAGCTGTTATTATCACGGCAACCCTTCCTCCTTTTGCAAAAAACGGTGACAGAATTGATGTTACAGTATCATCCTTAGCTGATGCAAAGAGTCTTGAAGGCGGTGTGTTAATTCAAACACAGCTTCTGGCTCCTAACGGTGAAGTAATAGCTATCGCACAGGGTCCGATAAGTACCGGCGGGACAGATGTTTCTTCCGCAGGAAGCAGAGTTAAGACCAGCATAGTTACTTCCGGCAGAATACCCGGCGGCGCAATCATTGAAAGAGACATGAACACCGAAATCGGCGGAGATTCCAGTATTAATTTAATATTAAATCAGCCGGATTTTACAATGTCAGCAAGAGTTTCTCAGGTCGTAAACGAAAATCTTGCCTCGGCTAAAGCAATTGACGGAAGTACTATACAAATACAAATTCCGTCAAGATACATTGATGATCGAATAAGTTTTGTATCATTATTGGAAAACCTGACTGTTCAAAGTGGTGACGCAATTGCCAAAGTTGTAATTAACGAAAGAACCGGAACTATTGTTATAGGAAATGACGTTAAACTTCTTCCTGCCGCTGTTGCGCATGGTAATCTAAGCGTTACCATAACAACGAAGAACGAAGTTTCTCAGCCTAATTCCTTTGGTACGGGCACAACGCAAAGTTTCCAAAACAGTGATATAAAAGTCGAAAAACAAAAAGGCAAATTTATTCATTTACCGGCAAATGCCAATTTAAACGAGCTCGTAAGATCTCTTAATCTTATCGGAGTTACACCGTATGATCTTATTTCGATACTTCAGGCATTAAAAGCCTCAGGCAGCCTGCAAGCCGAACTTGAAATTATATAGAGGAACAGGAAATGATAAATCCCGCAAATAACAATATTATGATGTATAATCTGCAGAGCAGGAATATTGACAATCTGAATACAAATCAGCAAATTAAAACTCAAAAAGAAGAAGAGTTAAAAAAAGCGGCAAGTGACTTTGAATCAATTTTTATCAGACAATTTCTGGATTTAATGGATACAACGGTAACTAAATCAGATTTTATGCGCGGAGGACAAGGGGAAGAAATATTTAAATCAATGCTAAATGATCAAATAGCTCAGAATATTGCCTCAGACCCCTTAACATCTTTCGGGTTGGCAAAACAAGTATATGAACAAATGAAAAACAGGATTTAAGGGAGAAAAAGGAGATAATAGATGATAAACAGTATTAATAATGTCAACACGCTTCAGATTACGAATGCGCTAAATGCATTTAAAAATACTGTCAGACCGATATTAAAAGAAGAAATTCAGGAAACAAATACTATTCCTGAGAATAAGGGAGAAGATTTTTCAGACATAGGGCTGTTAAAATCAGAACCGCGCTTAACTGCAAACACACAGAACTATATTAATGAAGTAAAAAACTTTGCGGGGCAAATTGGTATAAGCGACCTTTCAGATGAAGAGATTTCCTATGCCTTGAAGTACGGAAGAAGCTTATTGGCAGACTATACAGCATAATATAACGTTTTATACAGGGAGAGATAATATGATAAAAGAAATAAACGCTCTTGAAGAAGTTCTTAACAAGGAAATAGAAGCCTATTCTAACCTTGAAAAATATCTTTCCGACAAAAAAACGGTTATTGTACAAAGAGATGTTGAGA
>CAZXPD010000033.1:0-27446 GCA_964643065.1 uncultured Gammaproteobacteria bacterium
TGATTTTTTGGATCACCACGTCGGACTGACGTCCTCCTCGTGATGACGGCATGAAGCTATAGAAAGAAGCAATGACCTTGCGATGCCGTGTCGGGGCACGGGATGACTGTTTGGAGATAAAAGGCTGCAAAATGGGTGCAGTTTTGTGGTAAATGTTACCTTTTGTATGGGTGCAGGTTGCCTTTTTATGGGTGCACTGCAGCCTGAATTTAGGTGCATTTTGCTCGAAAAAGGCTGCAAACAGGTTGCAAAATTGCAAAAAAACGTCAAAAGGGACTGTTGACGAATTCAAAAAACTTCGTTTTTTGTTTCGTCTTACGTCCCCATCGTTCAGTGTCAAAATGTCGAAAACTCATCGTTTCCGCCATTTTTCACCTCCGCAAAGGGTCATGGTGACAAATAGAAAAAATGAGCTTTTTAACTATTTGTCACCATTCCCTAAAAAAGTATGCTCAAAACCCTATGTTTTCCATAGGTTTAGCGTATGTTTAGCGTGTACAAAATCATAAAAAAATATCATAAGAAGAAATTAACAAATCCAAAGCTCATTCGCATAATTTGTCAACATTACTGCTATTCATTTGCATCAATGCCTTTTGACTTAGCATTGCTCCTCTCAAAAAGAACAACCAGAGGTAAAAGCACTAAGGCAAGCAATGCAAAAGTCCTGAATGCATCAACGAAGGCAAAAAGACTTGCCTGTTTAACAAGAGTATAATATATAACCCCGTTTGCTTTAAGCATTGCGGTGTAGGCATCAGAGCCATTCAGTATAAAAAAGTGAGACAATGAAGCTATTTTTTGCCTGAAGACCTCATCGTACGGTGTCAAATGCGAAACCATATAAGCCTGATGAGCCTGTGCCCGGTTAGAAATAAGGTTTGCCACGTATGCTATGCCGACACTTCCGCCTATATTTCTCATAAGGTTAAATATGCCGGTAGCATTGCCTATTTTCTCATTCTGTAAAGTCTGAAAAGCCATCGTGCTGAGCGGAATAAATATCATTCCCAATCCCATTCCCATCAGAATATTGGGAAGAGTAATATTTGCCATGCCGATGTCAAAACTGATATTGCCGAGCATAAAATTTGAAAGCCCCAGCATAACGAAGCCCAGAGCAACAAGTATTCTGTTGTCAATAATACTGATAAGCCTTCCCACTATAATTATTATACAAAACGAGCCTATGCCCCGTGGGCTGATGGTTAAACCGCTTTGTTCCGCCGTGTAGCCCATAAGGTTTTGCAGAAAGAGCGGAAGCATAGCCAGAGTGCCGTATAAAACCGCTCCTACAAACAGCATCATTGATGCTCCGAGCGCAAAGTTACGGTTTGCAAAGGCTTTTAAATCCACAATCGGATTTTTCGTTTTAATCTCTCTGATGATAAAAAGCACAAAACAAAGAGTCGATAAAACGGCAAACCACCTCAGCCAGGCTGCCGAAAACCATTCGACTTCGTGTCCTTTATCAAGGATTATCTGAAGTGTTGCCAGCCAAACCGCCATTAGCCCAAATCCGATAAAGTCTATTTTTGACTGCTTATTTTCCTTGATATAAGGGGGATCTTCGACAAAAACCTGTGACATAAGAAAAGCCAGAATTCCTATCGGCAGGTTGATATAAAAAACCCACTGCCAAGAGAAATTGTCCGTAATCCATCCACCGAGAGTAGGTCCTATAATAGGTGCAAGAATGACTCCCATTCCGAAAGCCGCCATAGCCATGCCTCTTTTTTCTTTAGGGAAACTTTCAAGCAGGATTGCCTGAGATATTGGCTGAAGGGCGCCGCCTCCAATGCCCTGAAATACTCTTGAAGCAATGAGCATGCCGAGACTTGACGATAATCCGCACATCAGTGATGAAAGGGTAAAAAGACCAATACAGGTCAAAAGAACTTTTTTTCTTCCGAAAAAACCGCTGAACCAAGCCGCAGCAGGCAGAATTATTGCATTTGAGATTAGATAGCTTGTCAAAACCCATGTAGCTTCGTTGGTGCTTGCCGAGAAAGTTCCCGCCATATGAGGAAGCGCAACGTTGGCAACGGTTGTGTCGAGAATTTCCATAAAAGTCGGAATCATGACCGCCAAAGCTATAAGCCAAGGACTGAAACTTGGTGTCCAGTTTGTTTCGATGCTGTTTTCAGATGTGCCTGCCATTTTCTTCAAGTCCTGAGAGTAATATACTTAACCCCTTTTAGCACAGATTTGGCATAAATTACAAACACAATCAAAGTGTTTTGAATGAATTCAAAGTTTATTTCACCTTAACTTTAGGCACGACCGACATTCCGGGAGCAAGCATTTCAAGTTTTTCGACAGGCTCGTCAAAAACTATTTTCACTGGTATTCTCTGAACTATTTTCACATAACTGCCGACGGCATTTTCGGCAGGGAGCAGACTGAATCTCGAACCGCTGCCTTTTTGAATGCTGTCAACGTGGGCTTTAAATATTTTATCGGGAAATGCGTCAACTCTAACGGTAACTTTCTGTCCCTGCTTCATATTTTTGAGCTGATTTTCTTTAAAGTTAGCCGTCACCCAAACATTATCAGGTACAATTGCAGTTAAAGGCTGACCGATTTGAACGTAAGCTCCTTGTTCGGCATTTTTCTTTGTAATCTGACCGTTTTGCGGAGCATAGATTTTTGTGTAAGAAAGTTCCAGTTCTGCCTGTTTGACTTTTGCGGCAAGCTGTTTAATTTCGGCATTAAGACTTTCATACTGTGATTTGCTTATTGTTAAGTTTTGACCGGTTGTGTCTGCTTGTTCTTTAATTCCTATGGCTTTATTTACGGATGATTTTGCCTGACTTAATTGAGTATTTGCTTGTTTTACAGCTTTTTCTGCGGAACTTTTGGCAATTTCCGCAGATTTTATTTTATATTCGGTACTTTTCAAATTTTTTTCCGCGGCTTCCAAAAAGGCTTTTGAGGTTTTTCGTTTTGCCGCCGTTTTATCAAGCTGTTCTTTTGAAACTGCGCCGTCGGCATAGAGCTTATCATATCTTATATAGTCGTTATCCGCCAACTCTAAATCAGCTTTAGCCGCTTCTATATCTGCTTTTAATTTTTCCGCATCGGCGCTGTTTTCCATTATTTTTGAAGATGCCTGATAATAGTTATTTTTTGCTATATCAAGCGCGTATTTTGTACTTTCCAAACCCTGTATAGAGTAGTCAACCCCTGATTTTGCCTGTTCCAGTAGCGCATAGGATGTAATTGACGTCAAACTAACATTTGCTCTATAACCTTTTTGTTTTGCAATCGCTGATCGCAGAGCCGCTTGTGCCTGCTCAAGCTTGACAATATAGTCTTTAGGATCTATTTCGAAGAGTAAATCACCTTTTTTAACTTTTTGGTTATCCTGAACGCAGACTTTTAAAATATTCCCGGATATTTTTGGCGATATCTGTATTATGTGCCCGTCTATAAAAGCATTATCGGTACTTTCATAAATCAGCGAATGAATATAAAAACCGATAGCAAGTATCAGCAAGGAAACGGCAAAAATGCCGAATAGAGGTATCAATTTTTTCTTTCGGGAAATTTCTTTTTCTTGTTTTTCAATTCCGCTCATTGATTTACCTTAAAATAATTCTTATTTGCTTCAATAAACAAAAGATTACTTCAAAATAGCGCATTCTTAAAGGGAATGTTGATAAATAGTCAAAAAACTTATCCCGTACTGTTTTGGAGTACGGGATATTTTTTACAGGCTGGAATAATTCTTTGTTATTTTTTGGACAAATACAAGGCGGCATGCTCGGGGTTAATTGATAACCACGTAAACTTTGCTGTTTCTTCAATTTTCGGCATACCTATTACAAAAGTACCACCATACCTGCCGCGTGAAAATTTGACGATGTTTTGTTCGGAAAGTCTTTGCAGAGCTTTTCTTATTGTATTGCTGCTGACTTTTAGTTGATTTGCAAGTTTTCCCATTGAGGGAAGTTTGTCGTTAACTTTGAAATCTTCTTTAATAAGGTGTTTGAGATGCTGTTCAACTTTTTCATAGTTGTAGAAGCTTGCCTCGTCTGCGGAGGCAAAGATTGATTCTTCGATAGAGATTTCTTTCAATGCCTGTGTCGGGATGCGTACAATTGAAGTACCGTATCTTCCTCTTTTTGAGCTTAAAATTCCTTGTGCAGTGAGTCTTTTCATTGCGTCGTGAACTGTTTTGATGCTGACTCTTAAAATTTCGGCAAGTTCAAAATGAGAAGGAAGTTTATCTGAAACTTTAAATCTTTTAACGATTAAATCTTTCAGATCTCTCTCAACTTTATCTACCAGGGTGTCGGACTCAAGGCTGAGATTATCTGTTTCAGTCTCTATTTCGGGAAGCTGTTTAAGAATCCAGCTGGATTTACTGCTTGTTATATCTTTTGGCTGGATAACACCTGAACCTGCAAGAAATTCAAGGGCAAGTCTGGTTGTATTAGGTGCACTGCCTATTGCTTTAGCCAATTCTCTTGATGAAGGCAGTTGTGAACCGACAGTGTATTTATTTTCAAGAATAATTTTTTTCAATGCCGAAACAGCTTGATCTCTTTTAGAAGTCTGTTTTCTCAGTTCTCTGCTTTGGTTTTCTACATCAGAAATAAATGTTCCGATTCTTTGCTTTGATTCAACATATCCCTTATCTTCAACAAATCTGATAGCTGTTTGAACTGTACCGATGCTTACTCCGAGATAAGATGCAAGAGAGGATTTTTTGGGCAGCAAAACATTTTTAGCCAATTTACCGCTTTTTAGCCCGTTTTCGATCCAACTTATAAGCCAATTAGCTAAAAGACTGTCTTTTGTGCCGCTTGAGTTTTTGAAATCAGGAAGTTTATTAGGGAGTTCGCTGACTTCAATTCTTCTTAATTCGACTTTCTTTATAATTTTTTTGTCCTTTAGATTTAATAATTCGGAACTTTCATCGATAGTTTTGGTTTTATTTCGATATTGCAGTTCCAATTCCTTGTTAACAGCCATTAAGTTAACCTCCTTATTTTTAACTTAAAATAATCATTCCCTTTTTCTGATTTCATCTATTCTGAACCACTATTTTGCTATGATTAGCCTTTGCTGTTAATAATAAAACAAGAACAAACAAAAAAATTGCTATTTTTTTAAAAAATTTTATAAATTTTTATGCAAATTAAACTGCCGAAAAGCCAAAAAACCTTTAAAATCTTATTATTGACTTAAAAAACTATTTTAATAATTTCTTTTTAATATTAAGAAATATTAATTTTCGCAAAACAGCAAAAAACAAAAGAGAAAAAAGATATAATTGTTTTAAATAAAATCGATATATCAGTTTATATATAAATCAATATCAAGTTTAGCTTGCAAAATGCGTGAATTTTCTTGAGATCTGGTGAGATTTAAATATTTTACTCCTGATAGATATTCCCATTCATTTATAAGTGCAAAGAATTTTTTTAATGAAAGATAATTAGAGTTCAAGGTTAATTTAACCGTTAAAACCTTGGGCGCATCTTTTATATTCTGAATGTTGCTCTGATCAGTTGTTTCGAAGGAAATTTCCAGTACTTTGTTCCCGCTTTCTTTGACTTTATTTATTAAATCATTAACCAAATCAACTGAGGTATTTTCAAGAGAAAGATTTTGATAGGGCGATTTATAAATTTTAACCGGCAGGTCATCCATGCTTCCGTTTATTTGATTTGCAGTAGTTTTAGCCTTTAATTCCGATATCTGGGAATTTAACGAATGTATCTCTGCGGTATTGCGAATTACTGTTTTAAGATGCGGCAATAAAAATTTAAAAGTGCCGAAACCGGTTAGAACGATTAGTGCTATAAAATAATATATTATATTTTTTGTTATAAGCTCTTTCATTTAATTTAACCTATACATTATTCGGATTGTTTTCCGCACCCGGAACTGTGGGAGCAGCCGGAGTAGTTGGCGTAGCCGGAGCTGAAGGATTATTCTGCAAGCCGGGTATTTGCTGAAGTATTGAAGGAGGTGTAACCGGGGGTGAAGTTGAGCCTGTAGGAGGCGGTGTCCCGCCTGTTGTCGGCGAATTATTTATATCTCCTCCAAAAGAAAACTCATAGAATTTTTTAGCGGTTAATGATTTCATCAGTGATAAATCCGGCAGATTTGGAAGTGAATTAGACAAATTCTGAGATATATCCTCCGTTTGCCCTGAATTATTTTCATCGGTGACTTTTATAGACTCTATTTTAAAATTTGAGAATTTAGCATTTTTGGAGAGAGCGCGGAAATAGTTAACTATATCTTCAACGGAATAAGCTTTTCCTGTTATACTGACGCCGTATTCACCGGTCAGCTTAAGCTCATCAAGCCATAATTTTTCGGGAATATTCTTGCCAATGACATCATATGAGTGCAAGAAAGTTTTGTTTTTTTGATAAATTCCAAATACATAATTGAATAATTTAACCTCTGCGTCAGTTTTGCTTTTTAACTGAGCTTCAACCGATTGCAGGTCGGTAATTTGTTTTTTCATTTCTTCAATATTTTTTGCGGTTCCGTTGGCAAAACTTCCCAGAATAATGTACAAGATTGAAATTGAGACAAAAGAAATAGCAATCATTCCTATTAATGCAACCTCAATCAATTTAGAAGAAACATTAATTTTTTTGTTTAATATGGTAATTTCTTTTCCGGAAGAGATTGTGTCTGAAAATGCCTCGTCTTTTTCCAAAAAGTTCAGGTTAAGCTTCATTTTCGTTTTATTCCAAAGAGTCGTTCCCACTCCTTCAAGACTGACAAAATTTTCCCCTTCGTTATCAGATTTTTTGGTATTTTTAAATAAATCTATTTTTTCCGGAAAAAGCAGAGTTTTAGCAAATTTATTTTCTTCTATGAAACTTACCTTGGAATTCATGTCAAAATATGATGATAAAACATCGGCGGAAATATTATTTGTTTTGCTGATGAGTATAATGTGATCGGGGTTTTTATTTTCCAGCCCCTCAAGAAAATAAGTTGCCATTGCAGGATATATATCTTCCGGATTGAATGACTTGATTGCAAATGCATTTTCGGAAATTCCCGTCAGCTCATGTCCTTTAAAAGACATAATGACATAGCTGTTCGGAGCCACTAAAAATATAACCCATTCAAAATTTTTCTCCAGATCCTCACTTATTTGTCCGGTAGCTTCCAATCCTCTAACCAGAGAAATCAAGGTAGAATCTATGGCTTCCAAATTGAGTTTTAATTCTTTGAAAATGGATTTTGTAGCTTCAATCTGGTCAACCTGAATTGAAGAAAAAACAACTTTTTGAGTTTCGTTTTCTTTGTCTGAGGCTATTTTGACAAAGCTAACCGTAGGCTCGGTTTTTTTAAATATATAGTTTTTTTCAGATTCGGAAATAAGTGCTTCTTTGAGTTCAAAATTTGAAAGGTCAAGCGGATACTGGGCAAATTCGGTTGTTACCGCAGGCAGGCTTATTACAATAGGTGTATCTGTCGCTAAGTCATTTTCGACGAAGAATGACTGTATTGCTGTCTCAAAACTATCGATATCATTTATTTGTTTTGTTATAAAGTCATAAGAAATGTCGGCTTTTTTGTTGGCGATTACCTGTTGAGTTTTTGTATCGAATTTCACTATTTCAAGCTTTGAAGATAAGGTAATTGTGATACCGACATAACTGTCAACATCGGTTTTTTTGCCTCCGGAGAGATATTTATTAATTAATTCTTTAATATTTATCAAAGTATCCTTACCTGAATAATTAAATAATTATTAGTCCAAGAAAGCCGAAACAAAGAAATCTTAAGAATTATACAACATATTGTTCATTATAGCCATATTGTAAAGCTGTGTTATTTCGGATTTAATGATACAAAGCCCTTATTTAAATTTAAACAGAGAAAAATGCCATGTCCGACAAGCAGTCAGTTATTAATGAAATAAATAAATTGAAAAAAGAAAAAAATGCGGTTATTTTAGCGCATTGCTATCAAAGGATAGAAATTGACAGTGTGGCTGATTTTGTGGGCGATTCTTTATATTTAAGCCAACAGGCAGCTAAAACTGATGCTGATGTTATCATTTTTGCCGGTGTATATTTTATGGGCGAAACCGCAAAAATTTTGTCCCCGCAAAAAAAAGTTATTCTTCCCCGTTTAGAATCGGGCTGCTTAATGGCTGATATGATTAATATTGAAGACTTGAGAAAATTCAAGTCTTTGTATCCCGGGGCGCCGGTTGTGTGTTATGTTAATTCAACAGCCGAGATAAAGTCAGAGTCTGATATCTGCTGTACCAGTTCGAATGCTCTTCAAGTTATAAAGTCATTAAAAGAAAAAACAATTCTGTTTGTTCCCGACAGAGGGTTGGGCGCTTACGTTGCTTCAAAACTTCCAGAGAAGGAAATCATATCATACAGCGGTTATTGCCCGACACATATGAGAATAAGAGAAGAAGACATTGATGAAAAGAGAGCATTGTATCCCGATGCGGAAGTGCTGGTTCATCCTGAATGCGATATGTCTGTCATTAATAAAGCCGACTTTGTCGGAAGCACCTCTGAAATTATGAAACACGTAAAAGAAAGTTCCCTTTCAGCCTTTATAATCGGAACGGAAAGAGGGGTTCTGGAAAGGCTGACAAGAGATTTTCCCGATAAAAAATTCATTCTTGCTTCAGAAAAAGCGGTTTGCAAAAATATGAAATATAATACCCTTGAAGATATTCTTAATTCTCTTAAAACCCTGTCTCCCGAAATTACTGTTGATAAAAGAATATCCGATTTAGCTTACGGAGCAGTCAAAAGAATGCTTGAAGTAACTTTCTGATGCCACTTTGCTGCGCCTTGCCGGGAAAAGCATTAATGTTTTACTGCTTCATACGAATGAACTTTAAAAAAAGCAAGGCTCATCGTTTCACTGTTGCCTTGAAAAAACCTCAATATCCAGTTCATCCGAAATCTCGGAAAGAAAGTATGCGCTGCTTGCAACCATAGCAGCATTATCGGTACAAAACTTTATTTCGGGAGCATAAATTTCAAATCCGCTATTCCTGAGCTCAAAGAACTTTCTGCGTATTTCGGAATTTGCCGCAACCCCCCCCGCAAGGGCTATTTTGTTTATTCCGAAATCATTTACGGCTTTGAGCGTTTTTTTAAATAAGGTTTCGCTTACATTTTCCTGAAACGCTGCTGATACATCTTCTATCGGAATACTGCCGCCGTCGAAAGATTTAATAAGCCTTAATGCAGCCGTTTTAAGCCCGCTGAAACTGAAGTCATAATTCCCGTCAGTCTTTGCTTCCGTAAATTTGAATCTTGTTTTATCACCGGACTGTGCCAGCTTGTCAAGCTGAATTCCGCCCGGGTAAGGCAGTCCCAAAAGTCTTGCCGTTTTATCGTATGCTTCGCCAACGGCATCGTCAAGAGTTTCACCGAGTATCTCCTGGTTATCGTAATCATTTACTTTCATTATCATTGTATGCCCGCCGCTTACTAGTAAACATATAAACGGCGGCTCAAGATCGGTATTAAGATAGTTTGCACATACATGAGCATTCAGGTGATTAACTGCAATAAAGGGTTTGTCGTAAATCATGCTTAGAGTTTTAGCCGCATTTGTTCCGACCAGCAAAGCGCCGACGAGCCCGGGACCTGCAGTTGAACAGAATGCGGTAATATCATTCATTTCTATGCCGGAACTTTCAGCGGCTTTGCCTATAACTTCGTTAATAGCTTCCAGATGCATTCTTGCGGCAACTTCCGGTACCACTCCCCCGTAGATTTTGTGCGTGTCTATTTGAGAAGAAATTATATTTGATAAAACTTTCCTGCCGTTTAAAACAACGCTTGCGGAAGTTTCATCACAGCTTGTTTCAATTCCGAATATAAAACAATTTTCCTTTGAGGAAGGACCTATTAATACCGGTTTATTACTCAGCGGTTTTTTAAATTCTTTAATCATAGCAATATTACATCATAAAAAAAGACCCGAAGGTCTTTTTAAAAACGAGGTTAAAGAAGAAAGAGGAAAAAGGAGTTATGGAGTGATTTAGCTGTCCTATGCTGCTTGTTTTTCTTGGGAATTAGCTGACTTTGCTTGTTCGAATAATCCGTTTAATGTTTTGACGACTTTTTCAGGCGGTTCGCCGGATATTTGTGCAGTAAGTTCAATTATCTGCTTTGACATTCCTTTTGGTAACTCTTTACCACATAATTCCTGTAAGTTTTTATCGAACTCTTTCATATCCTTTGCCATTTCTTTGTCATTGCCTTTGCCGCCGCCGCATCCTTTCATTTCTTTTACATTGCCGGAGCTGCCGCATTTACCTTGATCTCCCTCGTTGTCTGCTCCGCCATTTTTGATTTGCTCTGTTATTTGTTTTATTGCTTCTTGGAATGCGCCCATTATTTTCTCTTCAGGAGATTGTGACTTACCGCCTTTACCGCATTTTTGAGAAGCCTCTGCTCCTGTCGGTGCCTCTGCTTCATTTGCTTGATTAGATGCTTCTGCTCCTGATGTTTCGCCGCATCCGCCTGCTTGTTCGGAAGCTTCTGCTCCTGATGTTTCACCGCATCCGCCTGCTTGTTCGGAAGCCTCTGTTCCTGATGTTGCGTCGCATCCGCCTGCTTGTTCGGAAGCCTCTGTTCCTGATGTTGCGTCACATCCTTTTGCCTGATCGAATATACTGCCTGAGTTATCACCTCCGATAGCGTTTTGTGTATTACCGCTGTTGTCTCCGGTAAAAATGTTAATGTTAGTTACGTTATGACTGTTGATATCCTGATGTCCGCTACCGATGTTAGAACTTTTAGATGCATTCTGAACGGGTTGTGCTGCACCTTGCCCTACTCTTTTGGTTGCTTCAATTCCGCTTGACATAATTCTACTCCTCTCTTTGGGGCTCTTTTTACCTTTTTAGTGTTTGATATATATATAAAAACAAAGATAAGTTAATAATTGACAGCCGAAACATTAAGAAAATATTAAGTTTTCTCAATTCAGACATGTTCCCCGCCTCATTTGAATAAACGGTAACATTAGAAAAAATCATCTTTTTGTTCATGTTGTTTTCTTGAAATAAACGGTTATAATTTTTCATGCAAGAAAGGAGTGGTGGCTTGGCGGCTCATGCTTTGAGGCGCAAAGAAAAAATTGTGTATCTAAAAACCTAAGGATGTTTGTGATTCCGAGTTTGTAAGGAGAATATAAACGCTTTATTTTTGAGCATCCGAAACCTGTTGTTATGTATGAAACTCTTCATAACAATAGTTTTAGTTAGGGTAATATATTTAAGAATATTTTAAGTCGGGATAATTTCGGCTTTGTTGTTTAGCTTGCAAGTTTGTTCAGGCTGTTTTTCCGTGCTCTGTTTTTCCCCAGTCCATTGTCCTTTTAAAGAATATGATTTTGAAAACTATAAAAGTTACTATCGGCGTCCATACTATCATCATATAAAAGCCGGTAAGAACGGATTGCAAAACGGCTTTCGGAACGGATATCCTGTTGTATTTTTTTATACCGTAAATCAACCCCAGAATAAAAAAGCCGCAAACCAGTGGAATCAATGCCAGCGAGCTTAATATATTAAACTCGCCTTCTCTTAAATCCCTAACTCCCTGAATAAACCATTCTGAAACAAGCCACACCGGAAGAACAAATTCCGAAACATAAGCTAACATATCGAGACTCACTCTTAATGAAATGCTTTTCGAAAAAATGACTTCCGTAAAATAATCAAGATATCTTCTGATGCTTCCTTCAACCCACCTGCGTCTTTGCTTCAGCAAAGGCAAGAACTTCAATACTCCTTCTTCATAAACTTCAACATCGGGGGAAAATCTTATGTCCCAATTTTTCAAATGAAGCCTTGTTGAAAGATCAAGGTCGTCAGTTATTGAAAAATCATTCCAGCCCTGTACATCTATAAGAGCCTCTTTTTTAATAAGTTCACCGTTGCCTCTAAGTTCAACAGCACCTCTGATAGCGTCCCTGCCCATTTGAAAATGCGTGTCAAGCGCATATTCATTGTTTTGGAACATCGTTAATAAATTTAAATCTTTATTGCTGATAATTTTTCTTGCCTGCAGCGCGCCGACTTCTTTATCCATTAAATAAGGCAGTGCTTTATCTAAGAAATCCGGCTTAACGCGGGCATCAGCATCAAATATGCAAATAACATCGCCCGACGCAATTTTTAACGCATCGTTTAAAACAGCTGATTTGCCGGGAAAAGCATCTTTGTCCCGCGTGAAGTATTTAAATTTATCGGGATATTTTTTAACAAAGTTTCGGAGGATGCCAATGGTGTTGTCAGTACTTCGGTCATCAATAACAATTACTTCAAACAATTCGTAATCTATTGCAAAAATATTGTTTAGAGTGCTTCCTATAACACTTTCCTCATTATGAGCAGGTATTAAAATACTTACAAAAGGCCGGTAAGTCTGTATAGTTTTGCCTGTATCCTTTTTAGCAGATTTTCTCTGTTTTCTCCTGCGGTGATACTGCGCAAGGTGAAGCATCAAGGCATAAACAGCCATAAAAGTTAAAACAATGTAAATGGAAGAGCGATTGGGAATAAATTTTTGAAAAAGAAACAAAAATGCCCATAAAAAAAGAAGTAAAAGGGCAAGGGTAACTCTGTCTTTTATCCTTTTTTTCATTAATTATGACCAATATTATCTTGTTTCATTTTTCAATTTTATATTAAATTTTTTATTCGGGCATTAACGTAATACTCGCATCAGCAATTAAAAAAACATTTTGCATGATTTTAGTAGAGCTGAAGCCTCCGGGAATAATGCCTGATAACTTCGGCTGCCATTTTTCTGCCTTTTGTTTCTTCCGCCATAATCGCCAATTTTTCCGCATTTTCGGCATATGTTTCCTGATTCAGCATAACTTTTATGGTTTCCTTGAGCTTATATGCCGACAAATCTTCGTATCCGATTTTTAAGGAACAACCCAACTCCACCAGTCTTCTTGCATTGTTTTCTTGTTCGGTCTGTCTTAAATCAGGTATTACGATAGAGGGTTTTCCGAGTGTTAAAAGCTCCATTGCCGTGCTGTGGCCTGCCTGCGTAATAACTACATCCGCCGTTTTCAAATAGCTTGCCAGATTTTGGACTAAACCTATGACTTCAACATTATCAGGCAAATATTCGGTTGTCAGGCTTGTAAAAATAGCAAAATGAATGTCGGGAAGAATTTCCGCCGCTCTGATAATAATTTCCAGCAAAGGTTTTCTGTAAGCATGCCCCCCAAGATTAACAACTACATAGGGTCTTTTTTCCACCGAAACTTTTTCAACTTCGTCCCTGTCCCACATTACAAGAGGACCGGTAAATCTTGTGCGCTTCATAACTTTATGATTTCTGCTCAGGTTAGGTAAACATACCGTGTAAGGAGGGGGGAAATCAGGTATAAGGATTTCTTCCGATGAACTGAGCCAGGTTTTCATAATCCAGTCAAACGATTTTCCGAAAACTCTTATAAGAGCCGAATCGGTTGCAAAAAACGGATAAAAAGCACTCTGGTTTGTCAATACTATGCATGGCAGTCCCAGTTTATCCGCAGCCATTACCGGAACAAGCCTTCCGTCGGCAACTACACAAGACGCGCCCATTTCGCGTATTATTTTAATTTCCTGTTTTACGAGCTGGTTAAAAGACAATGCCCATGAATGGTTTTTAAATATTGTTTTGCCTACGTCAAAGGCTCCCTCTTCGCCGATTAATTTAATTTCCTGCTGAACGGGCACACAGGGAAAACCTGCCGCTCTAAATCTGTCGTAAGCATAATTGTAACTGCCTATCATAATGTTTTCGGGATTAAATTCCCGGGCAATCGCAAGTATTCTGCTGGAATGCCCAAGCCCCTCGCTGCTGACGGAAAAGTAAACTTTATTCTCGGGAGCTAAAACTTTATTTCTTTTTAAATAGGACTTAAGTATTGGCATAAATTAGTTATTCCTTGTATTTTAGCAGATTTACAGCTCCGAAAATTAATATGGGCAGACCGATTATATTAAGCATAAAAGTAGGTCCAATCATATCAGCCCCCAAAGCCGCTATCAATACGGGTAAAGTTGAGGAAGTGCTTAACAATGTAAATTGTACACCGAAAACTTTACCTCTGACATTCTCCGGCACCAAACTTTGAATAACGGTTTGTACCGGTATTGCAACCAAAGCAGCGCCAATTCCTATGAAAGAAGAAATTAAATATGTATAAAGCATCCTTAGTGTAAGCCTGAAAGACTCAAAATGAATTCCGAAAGAATCCCACCCGTTTACCGTTATAAATAAATTGTTCGGTATCAGCTTTAATCCTGCAAGCAGAATGAGATTTAGTCCGATAACGGCAAAACCCGAGTATATCAACCTGTATTTGTTAATGTTTCTCAAGACTTTGCCTACAAGGAAAGAACCAAGAACCATCCCTATTCCGCTGAATGCTATGATATAAACAAATTTTTGAGCACCCAGCGCCGGGTTAGTCGGATAGAGTTCTTTTTGGCTTATGCTGATTGCAAGAATCGACAGCATTACTATAACGGAAAACAGACCGGCAAGTTTTAACATTGCGGCAAATACTTTATTGTTTTTCTTTACATATATGAAGCCTTCTTGAAGTTCACGGAAGAAATCTTTAAAAGTTTTTTCCGACTTTGTATCAGGCACAGCTTTTGTGTACTTTATAAAGGACAAAAAAGCTGCGGATATCATGAAAAAAGCAGATACTGCCCAGTGAACCGATTTTAATTCAAAAATATTGATTAACGGGTCGCCCATTGCAAACCCGAGTATTATCGAAGCCATCATTGTCGTTGTAAACAATGAATTTGCGGTTAGTAGTTGGTTCTTCTCAACAATAGTCGGTATTGTAGATGCTTCTGCAGGCACAAAAAATTGAGTAACAGAAGAAACCATAAATGCAAGGGTGTATATACCAAGCAGATTTTGGCTGAACAGAGGCAGACAAAGCAGTAACAAAGCCCGTAAAATATTGGTTGTTATGAGAGTGTGTTTTTTATTCCACCTGTCAACAAAAACCCCCGCTATTGCCGTGAAAAGTATTGCTGGTATTGTAAACATAACATACAGCCAGCTTTGCATAGTCGATGATATGCCGAAATGCTTTGCTATAACTGCAACAAAAACTACAAAAACTATTCTGTCGCCCAACTGGGAAAAAACCTGCCCAAGCCACAATGCTAAAAAGTTTCTGTTTCTAAGAACGGCTCTGTAACCTTCAGGCTTGTTAAATATCGGAACGGTTGTATAGTTTCCCGAAGTTTCTTGCTGTGTTTGAGGTTTATCGTTTGATAATTCTGTTAACATATGCTCTCAATCAGTTTAGGGGTTTTAAATTGCTTATGTGCCCTAGCGGATAAAAAATCTTTCAATATATTTGAACAATCGGTAAGTCCGTCAGCATTTGATTTCACATATTTATAAACAGTATCATCAGGGAAATCAAAGTTCAATGCCAATAATAACATTCTTAACGTTTCTCTTTTTATCTCTTTCAAATAAGGTTTCCTGAGTTTGCATTTGCCGCATATGATTCCGCCCGATTCTCCGCAAAAGTAAACTTTATCCGACAATTCAAACGAACCGCAGTTAACGCATTTTTTTAGTTCCAGAGCATAACCCAATTCTTCGGTAAGTTTTAGCTGGAATCTTATTATGGTCCACAAAATATTTTGAATTTTAAATTCCGAAGATAAATCCAGCAGAGATATGTTTTTCAGACTTTCAAACAAAAGGTTGTATATGCCTTCGCTGTTGCTGTCGTTTTCCAATCCGAAAATATTTACTAATTCAGCCATATACAGTGAATAAGAAAGTTTTTCAATATCAAGTCTCAGTCCTTTAAAGCCTTCAATAGAATCAGCCTGATATATGGCGTCGAGATTCTTTCCTTCAGACATAAGCAGCTTGTTTGCGCATAATAAATCCATTTTGCCCGCGAGTTTGCTGGAGCATTTTTTTATTCCTTTAGCAACACCGCGTATTATTCCCCGTTCTTTGGAATACATTACAACAATCTTATCGGCTTCATTAAGATTATATGTTTTTAAGTTTATAGCCGAAGCTTTATAAGTTGACACAATTTGCGTTTCCAATGTTGATTTTATACATCTAATGTTATCTTACACGTAAAAAGATTTTTTTCTTTATCGCAAAATTATTACAAGAAATTTACATTTTCTCTGTTAATCACCCTCAAAAGTAGTGTTTTTTTGTATTTAAATCATATACTATTATTAAGTTTGACAATAAAAAACAGGAGTTGGAAAATGCATACAAAGCAGGGAATTCTGGAAAATACCATTCTGAATGCTTTGTGGGGCTTGGAAGAAAACGGCAGTGACGGTGTTGTTGTATCCGATATCCTTGAAAAAATAAACGAAGGCAGTCAAAAGTGGGCATACACAACTGTCAAGACCGTTCTCGACAGGTTGGTGGACAAAAAAGTATTGGAACGAATTAAAATAAAAAGAAAATATTGCTATAAATCACAAATAAGCAGAGTTAAAGCAGGCAGAGACGCCATTCTCAGGATATCCAAACAGTTTTACAAGGGTGACCTTGAAGAAATGCTGAAAGCTGCAGAACAGCTTAAAAAAGAAGTATATGCCACTGCTTAAGTTTTAGTGAGCAATAAAGATTATTTATAGAGGAGTTTTTCTCCTCTTTTGTTTTAGATTTATCTCTTTAGGGACCGGTGACAAATAGAAAAAATGAGCTTTAAAATATTCGTCACCATCCCCCTTTAGCACAACAAAATTGTTATAATTATTAATAAATGAGAAATTTATAAAAGCATGTCTGATGTTACGGAAGCCAGAAAATTTGTTTCCTCTGTCATATTTAATGTCCTGACAGAAAAAATAACCGTAAGGGAGGCTCTGAGTTTGTTTCCTTCCGCCGTAAAAGACTCCTCAATTGACTGCGCATGGCATGCTCTTTGCCATTATGAAGCTGACGAAGAATACAGACTTAAAAATCCTGATTTTTTGTCTGTACAGACAGATAGTCTTGAAACAATAGCATTTATTCTCGAAAGAGGCGATGCTCTTCCCGAAAACATAATCAGCGATTACCTTAAATATTATGAAATGGCTCCTATTGCAAAGCCAACAGGACTCAAAGGATTACTGCAAACTATAATGAGATTTACTATATAAGGAATTTGTATTTAAATATAAGAATAGAAATTAATGGTAAAAGAAATGAAAAAGGCGCAAAGTTTAATAGAATTTATTGTTGTTATACCTTTATTGATACTTGTTGTTTTCGGGATTATTGAGTTTTCAATATTTTTGAGAGCAAGCCAGACGGTTCAGCAAATAGCAATGGAAGCCGCAGTAGCAGCATCAAATGTCTATGTTGACAAAAATTCAAACCCCAACCTGGCTGTAAATGAAGCTTTGAACGTCGTTACCAAAAGAGTCTCGGCTCTCGGATTATCCAACATAACCTTTTCGGAAGTAAATCTTCCAAGCACTTGGGGTGAAAAACCCTTTGCGCTGTACAAATTTGAGAGCGACCAATTAAGAAATGTTGACAATGTTGATATTCCGCTTTTGACTTTTACGGTTGATTACAGAGACCCTTACACACAGGGTGTTAATACTCAGCTTATTTATCAGTACAGAACTCTTTTAGTAGGGATTGAGTTTACTCTTCTTAACGGCAGAAAAGTAAAAATCATTCCGAGAGATATAGAAATAAGCAGTACAAAAACCCAGCAGTATGTTAATTATTGATGAATAAATGGGCGGAATTTCTCAATATTCCATTGCCGAATTGCAATAAAACAGGACACTGCTGCAGATGCGCCGTGCCTTCGGTTCCGATTGCAAAACTTTTAGAGAAGGCAAAAAAAGGCGAGGATTTTGCAAGGGATTTTTTGTCGGTTTTTGTTCCCCATAAAAATATAAAAACTGCCGAAAAAGAGAGTCCTTCCGTAGTTTGCCAAACACTTGAACTTATAAATAAATCAAAAAATCCCGTATTCTCAGCAGACACAATCGTTTTTTACAAATGCAGATTTATTTCGGACAATCATACTTGCAGTATTTATGAAGACAGACCGGAGTTATGCCGAACTTATCCCGATTCGCCGTTTTATGTTTTTTCTGAAGATTGTTCCTGCCATAAATGGGCGGCGGAATGCAAGGACAAATACTTTAAAATGAAAGAACAGTTGAAAATTTACAGAGAGGAATTGGAAAGTTTAAAATATGCCCGAAAGATAAACTCTATTATTTGGTATCTTTCGTTAAACAGCTGCCCTGACTATAAATTTATGATTCTGCTTCCGAATTTAGCAATATTATCCCCCGGCGGTTCTTGGATACGGTTTTATTAACTGATATAATTTATTGTCTGAACAGAAATTTTGAGGAGCATTACATGAAAAAATCTTTGATTTCCTTAATGGCATTAGCATTAATTGTCCTTTATTGTCCGGTTAATAACACGGCAAATGCAGAGCAACAAGAGCAGAAAAGTTCAATATCCGTAACAGGACAGGCTTCGGATAATTTTATGCCGGATACGGTTTTTATAACTATATCAGTAGAAACGGTTAAAAAAACTGTTTCCGAATCTGTTGCCGATAACAGTCAAAAAGCCGAAAAAGTAGTGAATGAACTGAAAAAATTAATTAATGAAACAGACGGAGATTATATCAAAACCACATCTTACAGCGTTGACCCCGTTTGGGATTACAATAAAGACAAAAACAAAAATATTTTGACCGGCTACAAGGCAATAAATCAAATTACCGTAAAAACCAAACAAATCAAAACAGCCGGTAAAATTATAGACAGCGCCGTCAATAACGGAGCAAACAATATCCAAAATCTTAATTTCGCTATAGAAAACAATAAGCAATATTGCAAGGCTCTTTTGGTTAAAGCTGCTCAAAGCGCCAAAGATCAGGCAGAAGTTGTGGCTAAAACTCTCGGATATTCAATAGAAGGCGTGGGATCGGCATCTGTATCATGCGGAACAGAATCATCTTATTCTTATTACAATAAATCATTATGGATGACAGCTTCAGTTGAATCCGCAACGGCTTCAACACCGGTTGAATCGGGCACAATAAAAATGAATGCAAGCGTAAATGCAAATTTTTATTTGACTAATACTAAAGAAACAGGCTTAAAAATTAAATAAATACTGATTGCAGAATTTTTTATAATTCATTGCCGTTTAGCTTCAATTTAAGTTAAACTTGGTTTTGAGTGTATTTTAATATTTTTAGGTAATTTTGGAGGAGAAAATGATTTTGTCAGATTCAGCATTGAAATATGAAATTAAAAACATTGAACTGGCCCCCGAAGGGAAAAAACAAATTGAATGGGCTAACAGAGAAATGCCCGTGTTAGAAAACATAAGAAAAAGATTTTCGGAAGAAAAACCTCTCAGCGGAATAAAATTGGTTGCGTGCTGTCATGTGACTAAAGAAACTGCTAATCTTGCCTTAACATTAAAAGAAGGCGGAGCAGATGCAATTCTTATAGCATCAAATCCTCTTTCAACTCAGGACGGAGTTGCAGCTTCTCTCGTTAGTGATTACGGAATATCGGTTTATGCCTGGAAAGGCGAAGACACAGATACATATAACAGGCATGTAAGAATAGCTCTCGACAGCAAACCTAATATCATAATTGATGACGGTTCCGACGTCGTTGCAACCTTGTTAAAAGAAAGACCGGAACAGCTATCCGATATTATAGGCACAACTGAAGAGACAACAACGGGTATTGTAAGGCTGAAAGCAATGGAAAAAGACGGCAGACTGACTTTCCCCGCAATAGCAGTTAATGACTCTCAAACAAAACATTTCTTTGATAACCGCTACGGAACAGGACAAAGTACTCTCGACGGCATAATCAGGGCAACAAATATTTTGTTGGCAGGCAAAACTATCGTTGTACTGGGTTACGGGTGGTGCGGTAAAGGAACCGCTATGAGAGCCAAAGGGCTTGGCGCAGATGTTATTGTAACCGAAGTCAATCCGGTCAGAGCTATTGAAGCTGCCATGGACGGATTCAGGGTAATGAAAATCAATGAAGCTTCTCAAATAGGAGATATATTTATAACCGTCACAGGAAACAGACATGTAATAGATCTCGAACATTTCGTTCAAATGAAAGACGGAGCCGTGGTCTGTAATTCGGGTCATTTCGATTTAGAGCTCAATCTCGGAGCATTAAAGACAGTTACAAAAGAAACAAGACAAATAAGACCTTTCCTTGATGAATATATACTCGAAAACGGAAAATCAATAATGGTACTCGGAGAAGGCAGGCTTATTAACCTTGCGGCAGCAGAAGGTCACCCGGCTTGCGTTATGGATATGAGTTTTGCAAATCAGGCTCTCGCTGTTGAGTATCTGGTGAAAAATAAAGGAAATCTGGAAAATAAAGTCCACGTTCTGCCTGAACATTTCGATATGGAGATAGCCGGACTTAAGCTAAAATCAATGGGAATAAAAATTGATACTCTCACTCCTCAAATGCTTGAGTATCTGAACAGCTGGCAAATAGGCACCTAGCCATTCAGAATTAAAACTTTTGCCCCCTGTAATACACAGGGGGCTTTTTGTAACAAAATCTTAATAATTTCTTAATATTATATACCCTAAATAGCAATTTTATATACTTATTTGTTTTTATATAAATAAGGATAGACTAAGGAAAGTTATTTCACTTATTAATTATTTATTTAAAGAATTATTCGTTGAGTTTTTGTAGAATTAAATGTTTTCAAAGGAGGAGTTAGAATGACTTTTAATCTTGGTTTTGCTTTGCAGCATTTACTCAGAGGCGGACATCACGGCAGACCTGAAGGAAGACATCATGGACATCATGGACACCACGGCAGACCTGAAGGCGGACATCATGGACACCACGGCAGACCTGAAGGCGGACATCATGGCGGACCAAATCATGGTCATCACATAGGACCTAAAGGCAGACCCGAATGCGGTCGTTCGGGTTCGGTCGGAGGATTCCAACCTCAGGTATTTTTTGGAGGCAATAGTCAAGAAAGCATTTATTCAAACGAATTTAGAGCTCCCGGCATAAGTTATGAAGAACAAGGTTATTCAAGAGGATTTGCCGCTCCCGGCATTAGAGCACAAGAAAGCGGCTATGCAAGAGAACTTAGTATGCCCGGCTTGAATTTCCAAGAAAGCGGTTATTCCGGAAGTATTGATACTCCCAGATCGCATACGGAGTACAGTTATCAACAATCAAGTTTATTTAGCAGCAGCGCAAGCAGCAATTCTCAATCTCTTTGCGGTAATTCAAAAATAGATGTAAGAGATTACGGCGGTTGGAATCCCAACGCATGCGGAATACTGGATTAATCAGATTTACCGATATAAAAATAAAAGGGGCATTGCCTCTTTTATTTTGCGAAAATTCTCAAACAACGGGAAGCGAGAAAGTAAAACTGCTGCCGGCGCCTTCTGTGCTTTCAACATTGATTTCGCCGCCGTGCGCTTCAACTACCTGCTTGCACAAATACAATCCCAGCCCTGTTCCCACCTGTCTGAATTTTTTTGCATTGCTGGCATATCTGTCGAAAATCGTTTTTATTTCTTCCGATGAAAGTCCTCTGCCGTTATCTTCAAAAGTAATGTAAATTTTACCGTTATTTGTATCAGTTTTGATATTAATTTTTCCGTTTTCTTGAGTATAATTCAAAGCATTTGTCAGAAGATTTATTATAACCCTCCTGATTTCCAGAGCATCAGCATTGATGAAAGAAGAAGAATCTCCGAAGTTTAAAGATAATTCCTGATTTTTATCGGAAATTATATATTTAAGTTCATTAACACAGTCTTTAATAAGGCTGTTAATGTCAAAAACATCTTTTTGCAGGGTAACGCTTCCGTTTTCATATCTGTAAACCGCCAAAAGGTTGTCAACCATGTTAAACATGTATTTACTCGAACCAAGGATATCCTCAACAAGTTTTGCCTGTTCAGTTTTTAAATCTCCGAAATTTCCGTTCAAGAGAAGCTCTAAAGCCCTGATTTCAGCTCTTATTGGGGTTTTAAGGTCATGGGTTAAAGTTGCGACAAAAGTTTCTTTTTGTTTTTCAATTTCTTTCCATGCCGTAATATCCCTGAACAAGAGAACATATCCTTCTGCTGATGCCTCATCGGCATTTATTTTTGAATAACTGACTTCAAGAAGCTTAGTTTCGCCGTTGCTTTCAATTGTAATTTCCTTGGTAGCCCTGTTATCGGGATTACTTGAAAAAGCTTCGACAAAATCAGCGCAGCCGTCTAAATCTTTCCTTTGTTTTGAATATATTAACGAGCACAAATCCTTCCCTGTAAGTTCTTCCTCCGATAAATTGAACCAATTTGCAAATCTGGAATTACAGGAAATAATTTCAAAAGCAGAGTTCAACAATAAAATACCGTCTGCAGAAAATTTAAAGATAAGATCAAGTTTGCTTTTTTCCGATTTGATTTGATCCTGAAGGTCTTTTATTCGTAGAACGCTTAATACTTTAGCTTTTAGTTTATCGATATTAAAAGGCTTGGTAATGTAACCGTAAGAACCTAAATCAAGCCCTTTTACTATATTTTCGGTTTCACTCAAAGCACTGATGAATATTACGGGTATATCCGCAGTTAACGGATTGCCCTGTATGCACTTAATGGCTTCAAAACCGCTCATACCCGGCATCATTATATCAAGCAAAATCAAATCAACTTTTTCGGTTTCTAATACCTTCAAAGCCTCGGCGCCGCTGTAAGCAATAATTGAGCTTTGTCCGACCTGTTCAAGTATTTCTCTCAAAAGATCCGCATTCATCTCGTTATCATCAACGATAAGGATTTTGTGCCATTTATAAATTGAACTGAAATCTTTTGTTTCATCTGAGGTTATGATATTTTCTGCCTCTGTTTCCTCGCTTTGAGGATTAGCTGATTTGATTCTTTCCTCGTTAATGGCTTCCGATGTTATAAATTTTTCAACGGTTGAAGCAAACGAATTTGTGTCTATGGGCTTGGGTATAAATCCCGAACACCCTGCACCGTAAGCCTTTTGCTCGTCACTTTTCATTACTAAAGCAGTAAATGCAACAATCGGGATGTTTTGTGTAAGCGGATCATCTTTCAATATTCTGGTGGCTGTTAGTCCGTCCATTTGAGGCAGACCCAAATCCATCAGAACCAAATCAGGGCTTTTTAATTTAGCGAGTTTAATGCCTTCAACGGCATCTTCTGTTGTAATAACATCATGGCCTGCTTTTTTTAACAGCTCACCCGCCATTTCTGCATTTAGTGCATTATCTTCTATAATCAGCAGTGTTGCCATTTTTTTCCCGCGTGATTTAATTTACGGATAACAATAATAATATTAAAAACTTCTAATATAATTTTTTCAACGTATTTGCATCTATATTATACATGTTTTTTGAGCAAAAAATAAATGCGACTATATGTCGCATCAGTCAAGAAAGGAATGGTTAGACTATTAATAAAAAAATTATTACACATTTTGCATAGTTATGCAAATTGTATAATAATTGTTAAAATTTTGTAATAATAATTTTAATTAGAATATGTGCATATTAAAACTTATCTTTCCTATCCGGAATATTTTAAATGCTGCCTGTGCTTTATTTTTAAAAAATTAATATTGTCCTAATACTTCAATTTTAACCTTTGCAATACCTCTGCCGACCATATTGAGCTCTAAGGCAGCAGCTTTCGAAAGATCAATAATTCTTCCCGGAATGAAAGGTCCTCTGTCTGTGATTCTAACAAGACAGGTTTTTGAATTTTTCAAATTGGTAACTCTGACTACGGAACCAAAAGGCAGCGTCTTATGCGCAGCTGTATAACCATGCTTAGTAAATCTGCTTCCGTCAGCCGCTCTTCTGCCTTCAAATTTCCCGCCATACCAAGAAGCGACGCCGACCTGCTGTTTAACAGGTTTATTCTGTAGGGCTTGCGGCGTAATCCAAAGACCTCTGGATGCGATTAAAATATTATGCCTTACCAATTCCGGACCGCCTAAGGCCAGTCTGATATTGTTTACCCACTTGATAGCCAATTCCGGCGAAGTCATCGATAATTTTTTTGCCTGTTCATCATCAACCGTAAATATAATTTGATTTTTAGCAGAACCGATTGCTATGTTTTTCTCAAGTCCCGGAACGATATCTCTGGGATTACCCTTTTGTGAAATAAATTTTTTCAGTCTTGATACAAGAACTTTGGCTCTTATCTCGGGAGTATAAACTCCTACCGGGCTGATAAAATGTGCAACTTCCTTATTTCTTATAAAAACAGAAAAACCTTGCACATCTTTGTATTTATTTGACTTCCTGTACCAAACTTTAACAACATTGACCTGAGCTGCTTTTGCTTTTGGGGCGATTTTTTCCGATACCGGAGCAACAGCAATCCTGACAGGAGGTATACTTGCATCAGCCATAGCAATTTCTTCTTCTGCCCTTGCTGATTCCGTAAAGCCAAAAGAGCTAAAAAGTATGGCTGCAAAAAGCAGAACCTGTGTAATCTTACTCTTTTTACTCATGCCCGCCCCCTCTAACGACGATTGCATTCATGTTTATTGAATATCGAGGCATATTATATGTTTTTCTCATAGAAACTAATAAACTCGACTCATGACAAACTGTCAAGTTTTTCGCCATTCTTAAAGGGTTGACAGGAAAATCCTTGTCGGAGCAGTGTTTTAAAAATTTCTTAACAAAAAACCCGGGAAATTTTTTTTTAAAATACATGTGTTTAGATTTCTTTCAAAAAGCTAAACATGAATAATTTTTGTTTTATAAAATTTAGGATTTATAAAAACTGTAACATTTAGCAATAATTGTATAACATTAAAAAAACAAAGTATGGCTTAATGCTAGTCTTCTAAAGCGTTTTTAACAATGTTTAGCAGGTTATCATCCGTAAAGCTTGCTAAGACAGAATTTTTATCCTGAATTTTATCTGCTGCATTTAATTTTTTCAAAGCAATTACCGACTCACATCTTACTAATTCGTTTTCTTCGCAATTTAAAATTATTTTTACAAGGCTATCCAAGGCTTTACAAATATTGAATTCTTTAATAACAGATATGGCAGATAGTTTTCTGTTTTGATTTTTACATTTGATTTCTTCTAATGTATTTTCGACATTTTTATTCCAGAAATTATCATCTTCGCTTGTTAAGAGATAAAATATTTCTTCTAATTCCTTTAGACATGACTTATTTGCATCATAAGTATACTCGGAATTATTTTTAAGCAAGTCAATTTTGCTTTTCGATTTTAATAAAATCACGGCATACCTGCTTTTGAAGTCGTCATCACTTTCAAGCCTCAGTTTTTCCAAGATTCTTTCCAGTATTTCATAGATTTTTAAACTGGAAATATATTCAAGCGGTAAAATTTCCGGTATCCCTAAAATGATGTTTTCATATGCCTCTAAAAACAATTCTTTGATATTATTGTCTTCGTCATCAAGTAAACTCAGAGCATTTTCAAATGATAATGCCAGAGCTGCAATATGCTCCGCCATAGACGAATCTGACATAGCTTTTAAAATAGGGATTAAAGCCGATTCGTCACCGTAATAAAACAAAAATTCTGCTGACGAAACTTTTTCCCAGTCATCTTGCGAATTTAATTTTTCCAAATAAAAATCAAAACTTTCTCTGTCGCCTGACTTTGCAAGAGCTTGCGCACAATTCGCTTTTAAAGAAATATTTTCGCTGTATGCACCTTTACGTAAACCTTCCGTGGCATCAGGGAAATCGGTAAAATAAAAATATCTGGCAGCATATGATTTTTCATCTTCCGTAGCGTTTGTTAAAAGCTCAAGCATTTTGCAGTTAAGCTCATAATCTGCAAATTTGCTCAATCCTTCGGCTATAAAGCTGTCAAAGTCGGGGGAATAAGTTTTCATTAAAGAAAAAATATTCTTAATGTTTTCTCGATTCACACTATCTTTAAATTCTCTCCCTATCCTGTCTTTTATAAAATCAAATATGTATTCGGAGTTTTCAATCAGGTTTTGCCACGCTTCTGTATCCGGCAAGTTTAATATATCAACTGCCGCCTGCTTTGATTTGTTTTTATCTTTTCCTGTAAGATCTCTTACTTTTTGATTGTTTATCTGCATGTTGCTCAATATTTAGGTTTAATCATTATAATTCAGCTTTACACTCAATATTACACATTCATTGCAAACTCAATCATGTATATGATTTTCGGATTTTTCCCAACAAAAACGGTTGTTTTTTTAAAGAAATATCAATTTCAGACGATAATATTTATGAGAGAGTTTAATTAGTAAGAGGGGAAGACAAATATGGCATTAGACAAGGATGTTAAGTACTTTTTGAGCATAAATGATTTGAAAGCTCAATTTTTACACAGTGACGCTTTACATAAATATATTTTAAGAGAAGACGTTGTTAAAAAAGGCATTTTACTTTTAAGCAAAGGGAAAAAACTGACTTCCGGTATAGCTGATAAACTCTCGAAATTCGGTATCAACGAGATAAAAGTTTATTACAACGAAAAAGACTATGAGGAAGAAGAATATGCCATTGTTGAGCAATTAAAGAAAAACTTCGTAAAAAACATGAAAGTGGCAATCGTTTATAAAGATTTTAAAAGCATAGGATTACTGGCAAAAATTTTAATCAGGTTCGGTTTCAGTGAAAAAAACATCTCCGCCTTTTCCGCAAGCTACTTTGAAAGGGACAGCCGGATGGTAAATTTCGAAGCCGATTATCTCTTTTTTGACACAGATTTAAATATATATGTACAAAAAATGTTCAATACAGCAAAATGCAGAAGAATTTTTATTTCGGGCAGCGAAAAAATACATCTGAACAATATTAATACCGTAAGAATATCTTCCTCCGTCAAGCTGAAAGAATTTGAAGAAGGACTTCTTTACTATACGGATAACGACTTTCACAGGATGCTTCAGAATCATAAAGCGGATGAAATAAAAACAGAACCAACGGAAGTCAGGCTTGAACCCTTATTCTCGTTATAGTAAGGTAATCTGCTAACGGCGCAGAAATTTTCCAATAGCTTATCATAATAATATGCGGCAGATTAAAATGCTCTGTATTTATTATTGGTTTTGGTTTTGTAAAAAAAAACATTGAATTTTGCATCCCATTTGCTACCTATTTGCAGCCTTTTTGCAACCTTTTTTGTAAATGCTGTTTTATTCAAATCGCCCTTTGAGGCTGTGTTTATAAGGAAATTGGTCTCTTATCATAATTTTTGTAACCTATTTGTGTGTCACCCTCAGCGACTGAAAGGAGCGTGAGGGTCTGTTCTCAGTAGTTGGTGATATAGATCCTCACGTTCGCTAATGCTCACTGAGGATGACATTACCTTATATATATTATTGCAGTTGATACTGCTGATATTGTTATTATAGCAGGGATTTG
>CAZXPD010000034.1:0-27353 GCA_964643065.1 uncultured Gammaproteobacteria bacterium
TAATAACAATATCAGCAGTATCAACTGCAATAATATATATAAAAGGTTACAAAAAATATGATAATAGACCAATTAAAATCCAAAAACATGCAAACACAAATCAATCGCAAACCCGAACTTCCCCGGGCTGAGTAGCGTAGCACCCGTTATGTTTCGCCCTGCGCCCGAATACGCTAGCTCTTGTTTGAGCCCGTAGGGCGAGTTAGCGAAACGAATTAAGAAAGGAACAAGTGTGAGCGGGGCAGAAACCATGAATGAGTTAAAAGCTTCCAGTCACTGTTCATCACAGTTACTTCGGCTTTTAACTCCCGCTGCCGCATAGGATGCGCAGACTCCGAAGCCTGTTTTTTCTTTGCATACGTTTCTTTTTCCGAAAAAAGAAATGTATGGCGGTAGCTTTAGCTACCGAAACAAATATAAGAATCGAAAGGACAAAGTCCTTTCTACAATAAGGGAATACGCTCGGGCATAAAAACTCTCTAATAATCAACAAATCAGGTAAGACAAAAGAATGAGAATCAATCCAAAAAACCCAAAAACACACTTGTGTACTGCAAACTGCCAAATCTCACAAAACCAAAATAGGTTGCAAAAAGGCTGCAAATAGGTTGCAAAAAGGTAGCAAAATGTTGCATTTTTCTGCAGGCGATTAAATACTTTATCACGACAAAACTCAGCCCGCCACAAGTCTATAAATCAATGGCAACAAAACTAACCACGAAACGATGCTAACAAAATGCCCCTCATTAATCAACAAAATCATCAATAATTTCGGAGTTTATCATTGATATATATTGAGAGGCAATTATCGGATACTTCTTGTTTTATATAAATTAGTTTTCAATTGGTTTATATATGAGAATTTACCATGTGTCTTTACAATTCAATAGTCCGAACAGCTCTTGTAATGCACTGAAAGCAACAGGTGAGTCTTTTGGCAAGTCGGCTACTGACAGGATAGTCAACCCGGACAAGATTTTGCTGTTTATTAAAAAAACCGGCATAACCAGAACTGACTTTGCGCATGCTCTCGACTTCAATCACCTTATTATGAATAAAATAATAGTCGGGCAAAGAAAGCTCCCTGAAAGCGTAACAGCTGATTTTGCAAGGAGAATCGGCTTACCGACAGACTGGTTTGTCCGAGAAATAAATGCACACGAAACATTTCCCGAAATCAACACGGCGGAGCTCAAGCTGATAATCGCTGAAACTAAGCATTCCAAGACAAAACCTGTTAAAGAAAGACCGGTCAAAACAAAACCGTTAAACACAGTTGTTATTCAGGACCCAAAATCAATGGAAATCATTAAATCAGTTATGGCAGAGCATAATATTGACGAAAAAACGCTTTCCCCTGCATTGGGCTGCGGTAAGAAGTGTCTTCAGGAAAAACTTACGGGTGAAACAGAAATATTTGCTCAGGATATTTTTGTTTTATCGAGATTGGCAGGCAGAAATGTATTCAATGACTTTAATATTGCAGGTCTTGAGAACTCAAACCGTGAAGTTCAAATATTAACAGACAAAGGCAAAATATCAGCGGAGCTGGCAAAATCAAAACTGAACAAAAATATCAAGAATCTGTTAAAAGAGCGCGATATCAGCATCAAAACCGTCGCCGATGCAACCGGAGTTCCGTGGTCAAGAATTAATTCCATGGTTTATACAAACGGGAAATGCTTTGTCAAAGACCTTTTCGCACTTGCAAAATACTTCGGCAAACCGCCTCTGGAACTGTTCGTGTAAGTTGAAATTTGCTTTTATGCAGTCTGACAAAAAGTAGTATATTTAACAATTGGAATATGCAAATTTTGAAGTCATAATGCTTTGAAAAATTATGACCTCTGATGAATATTTATTTAACACCGGCAATATCTCGGCAAAATTCGGTTTTGTCAAAATATAGTCTGCGAAACCGGAGGGCTCAGGGATATAGAGAAGTGTATTTTAGCTCTTTTGCACCCGTAAGCAAAGTAAATCTTGAAAAATTGAATCTGCTTATCAGTTCAGGTTTTTTCAAAACAAGAGAACTGTCAAATATTATGGAAATGAAAGGACGCAGAATTAAGCGAGTGCTAAAAGGAGAAGACGTTTTAACAAATGCTGAAATCATAAGACTGACTGCAAAAACAAAAATTACTCTTGATTGGCTTCAAGCACCTTTGCAGAAAGAAGAAAGGGTGCCTATCGAGTTTTTTCCAATGGATATACCAAAAAAAATATTTCCCAAAAGTCTATTTGCATCTGTAGAAACAGCATCCGAGCCGTTGAATAAGCTAAAAGAAATTTTAGAGGCTACCGGTATTAGCCTTGAAACTTTGTCAAAAAACACGAAGATGAGCAAATCGATGTTTATCAAGAAATTAAACGGAGACTATGAATTTTATGCCGAAGAGATGTTTATTCTGAGTCAACTTTGTAAAAAAGATTTATTTTCGGTTCTTGACGAAGAAGGATTTTTACAAAGCATAGGCAAAAGGTATTTGAATTTTGATATGCCTGTTTTAACTCGAATTGAAGCCCAAAAGCGTCTTGCCGAAAATCTTAAAGTTATCCGTCGAAGAGAAGGGATCGAAATTGAAGACGCAGCAAAAAAATTATATATTGAAGCTGAACATTTGATACAAATTGAAGACAGGAAGAAAAAAGTCAGAGTTTCTCTTTTATTGGATTTTGCAAAACTGTATAAAATAGCACCCGAAAAATTTTTTATAAAACCTTCAGAGTTTTACATCAACTGATTTCATTGTAAAATTTTTATCTATATAACCGGATGAAAAATTCAACTTTACAAAACGTAAATTTTTAACTTTTCGGTATCAAAAAAATATTTTTTTTGTTTTAAAGCATGGGTAGGCTATTTTAAAAGGATTTTGCGGTGAGGGTTACATTAGGATTTTTCAGCAGGCTCTGTCAAGCTAAGCAAAAAGAACAGGTAAGCAAACAGGAATGCAAGAATGTTCAGCCGGATAATTTGAAGGCTGAATTAGTAAATGATTCTTTTGAAAAATCAGTCAGCTTTGGAGTATTTGGAGCCGAAAGAACCCTGAATAAAAGAAATGTCGAGTTATTAGGATTAGCTCCCGAAATATGGCAAAGAATTTTGGGAAATCCTTCCCCGTCACATTTCAGATGGATATTAGAGGGATCATGGGAAGTACTCCATTCTCCTGAATTATTGGCTAGCAGAGTTGCGGAGCAATTAACAATTATCAACAAGAAATTCCCCAAGGACAAGGTTCCTAAACTTAAAGAAGAACTTGTAGAATGGCTCTTTTTAAAGCGTACTACTCAGTACGACCCAATACCTCCAAATATTGCAAAAGCAGCGGGAATAAAACCAAGGGTAGTTGAAGAAACTCCTGTTGTTCAAAGAAAGCCCTCAAGGTCGTTGCAGGATGAAGGTTTTGAAGATATACTGTTAAAGAAAAAAGGAAATATTCGAGAATCGGGATCTACTGATGATCCTAATGAACTTGCACAGAGAAGGTTTGAAAGAGAATGGATAAGGTCACAAAAAGGTGGAACAACTAAATCTCAAAAAGGAGAAACCGGCAAAAGAAGACCTCCAAAACGTGTGACAATTGATGATAAGACGCTGCCAAGACGCAGTGAACCCAATGCAGTGCCGCCTAATATACTAAAAGATGGAATACCTTATACTGTTGAGGATATTAACACAATACACCGTATGTTATCCGACGGAACACCTGATGATGTGATTATAAAATATGCAAGAGAACATGGATTAGATGAATTAGCGCACAATTTAGCTGAATTGGCTGAAAGGGAAGCTAAAGAAGCCGCTGCAAAGCTTCAGTCAACAGATTTACCGACGGTCTCTGTTGTTAAAGATGTTGATCCTCCTACTCATCCAGAAATCCTCAATGCACAGAGTACAATTTTTAATGATTCTTCCATAGTGGCATCACAGTTAAATCCTGCAAAAAAAGCAGCTGAAGCTGTAGAGCCAAAATCGGTTATTCAGGAAACAGCACAAGAAGCAACGGCTAAAGATAGGTCAGAATTGTTCAATATGGTAAGAGCAGGAGTTCCCGATGAAGAAGTTTTGGCATTTGCACAAAGCAAAGATTTGACGGATATAGCTCAATCTGCTATAAACAAACGAAAAGCTGATTTAGCTACCCTTTCCGAACCTGCAAAAGTTGTTCCCGAACAAGAACCAAAACCTGATTTAGTGATTAATCAGACTAACTCTGCTCAAAATGTAACCGGATCAGCTGAATCCGTGAGAGTAGATAATCCGATTGTTTCAGAACCAAAAACAAGAACTACTTTAACAGGTCAAACTGATGAGATAGCAAAAGCTCCTGCAAAACCCAAAAAGGAACGTACAAAACCACAAAAAGTTGAAGAGCCGGCAGAACAATTTGTCAAATTCAGCCTATTAAATGCTCAATTACAACCCGGCAGGTTAGATCAGTTTGTTGACAGCGGGATTATTTCAAAAGAAGGGTTTTCAAAGGCTCTTGACGGAGTGCTTAATCAGCTTGAACTCGAAAATGTCTTTAACGGTAGGGCTCCTTTATCTATTGCGCCGCAAATTGTTGTTGATAAACTGACAATGTTTTTGTTGAACGAGCATAAGGTAATTGAACTGGATTTAAAAAATATAAAAAATGAGCTTGGCAGACTGCTTTATGATCCCAATACAAACCCGACGGAAAATATAAATAACTTAATTTCACTGTTGGGAATTCAAAAATCCAACCTGAATAAATCCGCTATGGCCGCTCCAACCTTAAATACCTCAAAATCCGACGACGGAAAAATAACAGATGATTTTAGACAACAACTTGCTATGCAATTAAAAGGCAAAGGTTTGACAATTGAAGACCCAACCATGCAAAAACAAACTATTAAAGTATTTGATGCCGAGGGAAATGAAATTCATCTGCCCGATAGACCAATTAGTATTAGACCTGCTGCCGCATCTGAAATTGTCACTAACCCAATAGAAACAGCATCTACAGATGTTGTTTCACATCGTTCCATAGTTGATTTACAGCGAGATACAAATACCCCTGTTGAATTAGCGGCAAAATCCAATTCTGATGCTCTGGTTATAAAATCAACTCCGCACGCTGAACCAATTAAACAGGCTGATATATTACTAACACAGAAGTCAGAATTAAATGCTCCTGAAGTAGAAGTAGTAACTCATCGTCCGTCTGAAATTGTAATCGATGTCAAAAAAGTTGACCCTTTAGTAATTCAATATGACAACCGGCTTATTGTTCAAACGCACCCGCTGGCGATGTCATCGGAACCTTTAATCGGCAAATGCTTTGAAACACTTAATTTCTATAGTCTCAGAGGCATAATAAATGCTCCTGATTTGACAAAATTGTTTGGTTTAAAGAATGAAAGTCAGGCAATCTCTATACTGGGAAATGCTGCTCAGCTTCCGTTTGCACCTGCGGTTAATTCGGAAATCCTTGCCGATTATCTTATAACAAAACATAAGGCAGAGCTCAAGCCTGAAGAAAGAGCCAAGTTTATAGGGTTTGTTCAAAATCTGTTGTATACCAAAGCTCCTTTTATTTCAAGAATTGACGAAAAAATACAAAGTGAATTGAACAGATATAAACCAAAAACGGTGGAGATACTTGAAGCACCTTTAAGAAAAGGACGCAAAGGAAGCAGAGCACTACAAAAAGCACCGCATGTTTTGACTTTTGACGATATAATACCCGGAAAACCTGAACTGGTTAAATTAAAAGAAGCCATAGTCAATGCGGGGCTCACTGTTCAGGCTGTATGTGATCTTTTATCCTGCAAGCCCTTCCAGCTCATGCGAAAGTTCAAAGATGATCCGAGAATATTCTTTTACGGACAGGATATCTTTGCTCTCTCCAGAAAAACAGGTCAAAATCTTTTTGTAACTTTAGACGGTGAGCCTAAGTTTAAGCCCGAAAAACTCAACTTTACGGAATTTCCCGACATTGACCTTGAAACAGCCAAAAACAGAATTAAAGATAATTTGGTGCAGGCAAGATTAAACGAAGGCATTGCCACACAAAAAGAGGGTTCCGAAAAGACAGGAATTGCCGTTCAAACATTCAGCAATATAGAACACGGCAAACAAAGCATAAGTATACCGAATTTGTTCAAATGTTTGGAAGCATACAAAAATACAACACTGGAAAAGCTTTTTGCAAAACCGGCAGAAAAGCCTGTTATTGTTGTTGACGCAACCTCTCAAGGCGGGACTGAAGTTGTAGGAATTACCAAACTTGAAACATTAAGCCATCTTGTTCCTCATTTGGATATAAATCGTCCCGAGGATACAAAGTATCCCATTATAACAGCCCAAGCTGCAAAGACAAAGGCAAGGAGAGTTTTAACTAAACCAAAATCAGTTATGACTTTTGACAATATAGTACCGGTCAAGCAGGAATTAATTAAGCTGAAACAGGCTTTGATAGATGCAGGAGTTTCTGTTCAGGATGCTTGTGAAGTTTTGGGGTGCTCTGAGGGTAAACTTGAGAATCTGTTTACGGAAGCCGGAAGCTTTAGAAGTAAAATGCAGTTTAAAGCTCATCATATTTATCTCTTGTCAATAAAAGCAAAAACCGATTTGTTCAGAATTTTTGATGAAAACAATGTTTTGAAATCTGAAAGTTTGAAGTTAGATGAATTAAAATTAACAACCGAAGAGAAGGCAAAAGAAAACCTTGCTAAGAATCTTCTGAGAATAAGAGAAGTACTAATTGAAAAGAGCCGGACTGAGATTTCAGATGATACAAAGATAAGTAAGGCAATGATAGAACACTTTGAATCAGGTGCTGTTGGGGTAAACATGGACCAGCTGAAGAAATTTGCCGTAGCTTATGAAGAGCCTCTCAGCAGGTTGTTTGCGGATAATGTAACTTTGAGCCATCTTGTGCCGCATTTAGATATCAATCGTCCAATAAAAGAGGCGGAAAGCGAAATAAAAATTGTCAAAACTCTTAAACCAAAAACGAGAAGATCGCTAATGCCGTCTAAAAGCTTGCCATCATTTGATGATTTAAAGGACAAAGATTTATCGCCGGAAATGGTTAAACTGAAACAAAACTTAGTTAATGCCGGGCTGACGGTTCAGGATGCTTGTGAAGTAATTGGAACTACAGCTGCCAGACTTAATCATATGTTTAATGAGTCTAAGGTTTATAAATTCAGCGCTCATCATATTTATCTTCTGTCAATAAAGACAAAGACAAACCTGTTCAGGATATTTGACGAAGGTAATGTACTAAAGTCAGATTTAATAGACTTTAATAATGCTCAATTAATCTCATCCAAAGAGGCAAGAGAGCTTTCGGGCAAGAATATACGTTCGGCCAGATATAACGCCGGTAAAGACGGTAACAAAATGTCGGCTAAGGATGCTGCTTTAAATACAGGTATTGATTACAAAAAAATTCAAAATATCGAGAGCGGACTTATCGGGGCAACTTTAGATGAACTGAAGAAATTTGCCGAAGTTTATAAAGTTTCGCTTGATAAACTTTTTGCAAAATCCGGAAGAGTTAAAGAGTCTAGAGAAATAGAAAAAATAAAACCTAATGAAATTAAACCGACCGAAAATTCATCCGATGTTCTCACTCTTACTAATGACATTCCTGCCTCTGCAAATGTAATAAATCCTAACGATTCTGAAATTGTAATTACCGCTAACCCGTTATCTTCAATTTTGACCGCGGGCGGAACTCCCGCTGATGTCGCTACGGCAAGCACAGCATCTAATTTAGGCTATTCAAGGATCAAGGCAGGAGATGGCAGGTTAGAAGAGATGATAAAGATTCTTGAATATTCCAACCTTCCGTTGACGGATGCTGCGCGAGCTATAAGTTATGGTAAAGATACATTTGTATCAAAACTCAAAGGCAAGACAGACTTATATGCCGAAGAATTAGCCATACTTTCAGGGAAGACCGGAAAGAATCTGTTTACTGTATTTAACGGAAACTGTCGCAACACTTTGGACTCATTGAATTATGCTATGCTTGCAGGTATGGATGTTAAAACAGTCAGAAGTATGCTTGCTGAAAGATTAGCCCAATCTATCGGAACAAGCCGTGAGGAAATTGCGGGTTTTGCAAATAAACATGGTTATCCTTCAAGATTTTCGGTTCAATTCATAATAGACGGCTCCAGCAAAGTCAGTGTCAACTCATTTATGAGACTTTGCCGTGAACTTGGCAAAGCGCCCGAAGAATTCTTTTCTTAACTTCACTCAAACAATGAGAGCTGTGGAGTATTAATTTCTATTTCACCGTTTTGAGTTTTTCCTGCGGGTAATTTTGCCGTGTAGTCCTTTTGCATTCTGTTCATTAGAGTTTGAGAGCGCTTTATAACGGAGTTCGGAAGCCCTGCCATTTTAGCTACCTGTATGCCATAACTCCTGTTTGTTCCGCCGGGGACAACCTGTCTCAAAAATTCAATCTCGCCGTCTTTTTCGCTGACGGTTATTTGGTAGTTGGCAACCTGCGGAAACCGTTCCTTCATTATATTCAGTTCATGATAATGAGTTGCAAATATTGTTCTGGCTTTAATTTTTTGTGATATGTATTCTGCAACGCTCCACGCAATGGCAACACCGTCATAAGTACTGGTTCCTCTACCGATTTCGTCAAGCAGAATAAAGCTCCTTTCGGTTGCATGATTAAGAATAAAAGCAGTTTCGCTCATTTCAACCATAAAGGTAGACTGTCCCACGGATATGTCGTCAACGGATCCCACTCTTGTAAAAATCTTATCAACCATGCCGATGCGGACATGTTTTGCGGGTACGTAGCTTCCTATTTGGGCAAGTATAACAATAAGTGCATTTTGTCGCATATAGGTTGATTTTCCTGCCATATTAGGACCTGTTAAAATCATAAAATTAAAGTCTTTTTCGGTTTTGCAGTTCCCCGCGCAAATATCAAGACAATTTGGAACATAATGACCGAGAGGAAGCATTTGCTCAATAACGCAATGCCGACCCTGAACAATGGTAATTTTATCCGAATTATCCAGAACGGGCTTTGTATAGTTATATTCTGCGGCTGTATTTGCAAAAGATATTAGTACATCAAGCAAAGCCAGTGATTTAGAGGCATCTCTGATTGAGGGAACAAATTCTTTAGCATAATCGCGCAAATCGCAGAAAATCTTGTATTCAATCTCTATCAATTTTGTTTCGGCGTTTAACACTTCGCTTTCGTGGTTTTTTAACTCCGGTGTAATGTATCTTTCGGCATTAACCAGAGTTTGCTTTCTTATAAAATATTCGGGGACTAAAGAAGAGTTAGCGTGGCTTACTTCTATAAAATATCCGAAAGTTTTGCTGTACCCGATTTTTAATGACTTGATGCCTGTTTTTTTACGTTCCTCTTCTTCAAGAGTTTCAAGCCATTGTCTGCCGTTTTTAAGCAAGTCTCTTAATCTGTCCAACTCCTGATTGACGCCGTTTCTGATAATGTTGCCTTCTCTTAGTCCTGCCGCGGGATCGCTTGCAATCGTGGCTTCGATAATGTTTGCAAAATCCGTCAGTCTTTTAGTACCGGATGAGAATGACGACAGATAAGGGGAGTTAAAATTCTCAAGAGTTTTTGCGAACTCAGGCAAAAGCTTAAGGGTATCTTTCAAAGCCGAAAAGTCCCTTGCGTTAGCACTGTTGTTGCTGATTCTTGAAGAGAGCCTTTCTATATCGGATACTTTTTTGAGCAGCGAACTCAGCTCTCCGCGTATTTTTGGGGTATTAAGCAATTCTTCAACTGCATTTTGTCTCATTGTTATATTTTTCAAATCGTATAAAGGCTGAAGTAACCATTTTCTCAGCAGTCTTGTGCCCATATTTGTCGATGTTCTGTTTATTGCCCACAGAACACTGCCTTTATATGCTTTGTCGCGGGAAGTTTCGGTCAGCTCAAGGTTTTTTCTTGTATTTGCATCAATCGACAGAAAGTTATCAAGACTGTAAGGCACTATGATGTCAAAATCCGGCATTGCATTAATTTGAGTTTCCTCAAGATAGTTTAAAATAGCTCCTGCTGCGCAGAGTCCTGAAGTATACTGAGGATATCCGAAGGATTCTATGGTTTTCAGTTTAAAAACTTTTTTTATTGCTTCCAGTGCAGTTGTTTCAGTGAAACTTTGCGGGTTCCTCTTAATGCAGTTGTAGTTTAAGAGAATTTCTTTGGGCAAATCAGGTTTTTCTTCGGGGACTACCTGAAATGGTTTAATCTCAAGTTTTTTCAGCGGCGCTAGGATTTCAGCCGGAGCTATTCTGTTAAGTTCAGAAAGGAGCGAATTATAATCAAGAACGCTGACTCTGAATTCTCCTGTTGAAATATCAGCATATGCCAGTCCCCATAGCTCTTCTTTTTCTTTTTGCGGTTTGTAAACAGCCGCAAGATAATTATTCTTTGAGCTGTCGAGGAGGTTTTCTTCGGTAAGAGTACCTGCCGTAATTGTTCTTACAACCTGACGCTCAACCAGACCTTTGGCAAGCAAAGGATCTTCCGTCTGTTCACATACTGCAACACGGAAGCCTTTTTCTATAAGCTTTTTGATATAATTGTCAGCCGCTTTTACCGGTACTCCCGCCATCGGTATTCTGCCGACTTTGCCAGCTTCTCTGCTTGTAAGTGTAATTTCAAGTTCTTTTGCTGCAAGAACGGCATCCTCTAAAAATGTCTCGTAAAAATCACCCATCCTGTAAAACAAAACAGTATCCTGATGCTGTTTTTTTATCTCAATAAACTGCCTGAGCATTGGTGTAGCATCATTTAGGTTAATTTCAAAGCTTTTTAAGTCTTTATTTGCTGTCATAATTTGCGCTGATTTGTTTATGTATAAATCATAAGGCAAAAATAGTTTTCATTGCACTGATAATATTTATGAAGATCAAACTCACTCATACAAAAATCTCTCAGCACAGCCATATCCTGTAGTATTCACATCTGATGCATCACATATATTAGTTGCAGTTTCCACAAGAGGTCTGATAGTTCCGTTTGGCTCAATATTTACGTAAAATACGTCCCTACCTGCAGTATTGGGCTGTTTAAAACCGTTAACGTCGAATACAAAATAACCTGTTCCGTCGAGCCTAAATCTGATAAGGACAAGTGTTCCGTTTGACGTAACTGCTGACGAATAAATCGTTGAACCTAAGCTGTTGAAATAGCCGGCCGAACCGCCCAGATACTTGTATCTGTCATACCAGCACCCTTCTGCGACTCCCATTGCGCTGTCGCAGGTTTTCGCAAAGCTCAAATAACCATTCAGGTCATTTTTAAACTGATTTGCGGCACAATCATTATCAGAGCATACTGCATCATATATGTTGGCATAACTGCCCCCTTTTTGAACAACCATAAGCCTTACTGCCTGATTTAACTCCGAGTACATTTTTTTGTAAGCAGTTTTAAATTCTTTGTCATTTATGCTCTGAACTAACTGAGGGATTGTTAAAGCTGCCAGAATACCAATGACAAGGAGAGTTACAAGAACTTCTGCAAGAGTGAAAGATAAATTGCTTTTAAATTTCATTATAAATATCCGCGGATCAAGAAAATAATTTGTTATTTCCTTATAAATTATATATTTCAATTTACATATATGCAAAATTTGGAATTTAAATTTTGTAATATTTAATGCTTAAATTGATATTTTTAATCAATTTTTGAAACCAATTTGTTTTTATATAAATAGAAGGGGCATTTTCTTGGGAAATTTTAAGGTAAGCGGAGGGATATGGATAAGTTTCCGATAGTAGAGATAGTTCCTAATATAAATCAGGGCGGAGTTTTTAAACCGCTTACGGATAATGCCGGCAAAACCGATAAAACATATAAAATCGAAACAAAAATAGATACAGAAACCCCTCAACAACCTCTAAGATATGAAAAAGATACTTTTGAACGATCTGGTGATAAAGAAAAAGAATTGGATAATGAGATCAGTCTAAAAGACTTTGCGGTGGGTGTAGCTGACAGTGTACCGTATTTTCGAAGAGGGATAGGACTGGAAGAAAGTATTGAGCAGAAAGATTATTTCAGAGCCGCTGTTGCCGGAACTATACTGCTGGCAAACGTGCCGGAGGATTTTAGGGATATCCGAAACGGATTTAATCAGCTTATAAAAGGTAAAGCCTATAAACCATCTGTTCCTCACGATTATCAGCCTGTTTTTTCATTTTTCAGGGGGACTTGGTTCGAGCCGCTGTTAAGCGGCAAAGGTAAGTACACAGGGAAGATTTCAAAATTCCTTTATGACATTGATAAAACATTCTTTGATATGCACTTTATCAGACAGAAAATCCTAAAAATAAGTAATTTTGAATTTAAAAATACTGGAAGAATAGACATAATGAAAAATGCCGTTCCTGCATATAAGGTAACGGAAAAATCTCTTGTTAAAAGAATATTCGGAAGGGCATCATCAAGACTGCCTCTTTTAACAGTATTAGCATTTTCTCTTTTGGAACTTCCTTCTATTTGCAAGGTATTTAATGAACAAGATGAAATTAATAATAAGGTTAAAAACGGCATCAGACAAACAGTAAAATCCTCAGTAAATGTTGTATCAATACTGGGAGGCTCTGCCTTAGTCGGAGCAATATTATCTCATTTGGGTCCCGCAGGATCGCTTGTCGGGATAGGTTTGGGATACTGGGCAGGATCAAAAACCGCAAAATTTATAAACGATAAGATTGATAAAATTTAGTTGTCAGGCAATTTTAATTTTGCAAATCTTTTAAAAATTTCAGATTCGTTTCTCAAAAATTTAACCAATTGCGGAACTTTGTCTTTGTTTATAATAATATCTTCAACTATTTGAACTGCTATTCTAAGTTGTTCAGCAGGTTTATCAGCAAGTCCTTCAAATCTTTCATATCTGCAAAATGGTGCTGTATCTATCGTTCCGTTTAAAGAGCCAAAAGCGTCCAAAATTGTTTTATCAGTTATTCCGGCTTCTTTTAGTGCGATTTTTATTTTGTTTTTCCAAAACAACCCAAAAGTAATATTTTCAGTTTTTCCAATCGTATTTCTTTCTGTCTTATTGAGATTTTGTCTTTTAACCTGCGGGTTGAAGCCTACATTTGAAATTAACATTTTATCCCTATCCGTTCCCTGTTGTTATTATATAACTTATTTAAGGTGCAGTTTTGTGATTGTTTCTATATTGTTAAACAACATAAAGAATAAAAATTGCTTAAATTAACGCTTTTGTTACGAAATATAAACTAAATAAGGATACGGAAAATTGAATTTCACGTATCCTCAAAAAAATTATATATTTCCCTTGATAAGGAAGGGTGTCATATTCTAAGACTAAGCATAAATCATTGTGCTGGTACCGTCCGGTAATTGAAGCATATCACCAATGATACTGTCATCGTTTTGTGCTACACCAGAAATTACATAACCGGGATAAGTACATATTACTTCGCGAGCGGCAATTGCAACTGTAGGGATTGCAACAATTCCAAGTATTCCTGCATTTACAATTTTAGAACTGCCATCAGGAGAATCAAAATAACCCATAACTTTTGCTTCTCCGTTTTCTATCATTTGAGAGACCCTGTTTCCGATTTTGTTCATCAAAGGTTCATTCGATTTTACTGCTTGTAATGTCATATCCTTATCTCCTCAATAACTCAAAAATATTTATCTTATATATATAAAGTGAATTTATAGTCGAAAATTGCCAAGTATAAGGCTTTTGTAACAAAATATGAACGCAGAGGGTATCATTCATGATCTAGTGTCCAAGCAATATCGGTGGCGAGGAGCCACCGATATTGCTTCTCACCTTTCTAAGGTCGGGCTTAAAAAATTCGATTTTTCCAAAAAAACAGAATTTTTCCGCACCCTCTCTGTATAATAAAAACAGTTTGATTTTTATAGAGGATAAGACAATGATGCAAAAGTCAGTAAGACTTCCTTTTCTCGACAATCCCGCCGAGGTGTTTATTCGTGGCAACGGTCATACGGTTGTGATTGTTAATAAACCGGGAGAATTGGTTAATATTAGTACTTGGGTTAGAACCGGTTCACTTAACGAAGCTGATGAAATAAGCGGGATATCTCACTTCTTGGAACATTTGATGTTCAAAGGCACGCCAAAACATCCTGCCGGGGAGTTTGACAGGACGCTTGAAGCTATGGGCGCGGTGGTAAACGCCGCCACTTGGAAGGATTATACTTTTTACTACGTTACGCTTCCCAAAGGCAGGGAGAATAAGAATTTTTACGAAGCATTAGAGCTTCATGCCGATATGATGCTTAATGCTTTGATACCGCAGGAAGAAATAGGACCTGTTTTTGATTTTGATAAGGAAACGCCTTCTGAAAAACGTGAAAGATATGTAGTAATAGAAGAAATCAAAATGCGTGATGATCAGCCGTGGTCAAAAACATATAATAACCTCAATTCCATAATGTACACCTCTCATCCATATAAAAAAGACGTTATCGGAACGCAGCAGATAATTGCGCAGATGCCCAGAGATACAATTTATGCTTATTATAAAGAGCGCTACAGTCCGAAAAACTTTGTAACAATAATTGTCGGCGGAATTGATACGCAGGAAGCTTATAAAGCTGTTGAAGACAATTTTGTTTTTGAAAATATAAACGAAGCTTCCTCGCAGGAATTTGAAAAAGAGCCGGAACAGTCGGAACCAAGAATGATTGAAAACAAAGCCAACATAAACACCGGTTTTGCAATTATGGGTTTTCACGGACCGAGGGCATCAGAGCTGAAAGAGTCCATTGCGCTTGATATGATCAGCATAATTTTAGGCGAAGGCAAGAGCAGCAGATTGTATCAAAATCTCATAGAAAAGCCTTCAATGCCTATTTTTAACATAGTCGGAAGCGGACAATATGAGATGAAAGAAGGAAATACGTTTTTTATACAATCAAACTTCCTTCCCGATAAAAAAGACAAAGCGTTGGAAGCTTTAAATAATGAAATAACTAAGCTTGCTCAGGAAGAGGTTACTGATGAGGAATTTATAAAAGCAAAGAAAAAGCTAAAAGTCCGTTTTGCCGAAAAATCCGAAACTGTTTCTGAAATCGGCGATTCAATAGGCGAATTCCTTACTGTCTGCGGCGATATAAAATATTATGCCGATTATCTATCCGCTGTTGAATCAGTCTCAAAGGAAGATATTCTTGCATGTGCAAAACAATATCTGGATTTAAACAAGGCTTCAACGTCAGTTTTGATACCCAACCAAGCTTGAAAGGACCAATCAGATGAAATCTATAAATATAACGTCACTTGATAACGGCATAAGGCTGATAACAAAAGAAAACAATAACACTCCGAGAACGGCAGTCAATCTTTTCATTAAATCCAGAACCTGCCGGGAAGACAAAGCCGGAACTGCGGGACTTATGAGCAGGCTTTTAATGCAGGGGACTTTAAACCGAGATGCTTCTGCGCTTGCCGCAGAACTTGATGTCAATGGTATTGAGATGAATATAGATATTAAACAGGATTACACCAAAATCAAATGCCTGTTTCTCAATGAAGATTTTGACAAAGCCGTTGAAATTCTCTCTGACATAGTTTTAAATTCGACTTTTAATGAGTTTGAAAAAGAAAAGATAAAATTTAAGGGCGAAATTGATATGGAGTTAGATTCTCCAAAGACGAAAGCCTTTGATAATTTGGTGCGTAATGTTTTTGTTAACCATCCTTACGGCAATACCCTTACAAGGATTGTTGAAGATATAGATAAAATAAGCATTAACGAAGTTAAAACCTGCTTTAATAATTCAATTACAGCCGATTCAATAAGTATTTCGGCAGTAGGAGACTTTGACGAAAACATGGTAAAACTTGCCTTTAATCAAAAACTTGCTGCTGTTCCTGTGTGTTCATCCAAAAATATTGAAACAGGCAGTATTGTTATTCCCGAAAATAAGGTACTTAAAATCTGCAAGGACGATGCTGCACAGGCACAGGTCGTTCAGGGTTGGACGGCGCCGACGGTTTTAAATAAAGACTTTCCAACAATGGTTTTGCTCAATATGATTTTGGGCTCAAGCGGTTTAAGTTCCAGGCTTTTTCTGGAGCTAAGAGACAAAAAAGGTCTTGCATACCATGTCAGAAGTTCTTACGAACCATATAAACATTCAGGGCTGTTTTCAGTGTATATCGGTACTTCTCCCGAGAACATAAAGACTGCTGTTGAAGGTTTCAATACCGAGATAGAAAAGATGTGCAGGGAATATGTTTCTGATGAAGAACTTGAAAATGCTAAAGAGAATTATCTTGGCAAGAGAGCTTTTTTCCATGAAACAAATTCCGGCGAATCTCATTATCTGGGGTATTTCGACGTAATGGGACTCGGAGCTGATTTCGATCTGAAAATACCGGAGCTTATCAATGCAGTGACAAAAGAGCAGATTATGAACTGTGCTAATACTTATCTGACAAAACATTCGGTAATATCTCTTTTGGCTCCGGATATGTATTTAAAATTCATTTAAAAAATATGTTACAAGTTTCTTTACAAATTACCACCTGTTTAGGTTTTTAAAATATAATGAATATGTAACATGAGGTAAATAAGGGAAGAGAGAGACAGATGATGAGATCAGAACCGTTGGCGGTATTAAGTTTATACAGGTCATTGAGCTGTCAGCCTTTAACTTTAAAAAGAAGTGTTATTGAAGGTGAACAAGTGAAACAGTTCAGCAAACCGCCGTGCACAAAACCTGCCGAATATAATTTTGAAGAACCTGCTACAATCAGTTATTATGCCTGATAGCATTGAAAATTTCAAAAAACTTACAGAAATAATTGCAACACTGCGCTCTCCCGAAGGGTGCCCGTGGGATAGAGAACAAAATCATAAGTCAATAAAAAGGAATTTGCTCGAAGAGACTTATGAAGTTATTGATGCAATTGACAGTGAGAATATTGATGACCTTAAAGAAGAACTTGGAGACTTGCTTCTTCAAATAGTATTGCATGCCCAAATGTCGGAAGAAGCCGGACATTTTAATATAGACGATATTTCAAAAACAATAGGCGATAAGCTCGTTAGGCGGCATCCGCACGTTTTTGGCGATTTATGCGTAAAAGATTCCGATGAAGTCATAGACAATTGGGACAAAATAAAGAAAAAAGAAAAGCCCGAGAGAGACTCAGCTCTGTCGGGCGTAGTGCAATCTCAACCTGCGCTAATGAGCGCACAGCAGTTGAGCAAAAAAGCTGTTAAAGTCGGTTTTGAATGGCCGAATGAAGATTCATTGAAAGAATGTTTCTATTCGGAAATTAAAGAATTTTATTCTGCGGTTGAATCTGATAATAAAGACCAAATGGAAGAAGAATTGGGCGATATTTTATTCTGCATTGTAAATATTGCCCGCTGGCATAAATTGGATGCTGAGACAGCTCTTATTAAAGCAAATCGAAAGTTCAAAATGCGTTTTCAGCTTATGGAAACTTTTGCAGACAAAGAATTATCGGATTTTTCAATAGAAGAGCTTGATGAACTGTGGAAAAAGGCTAAAGCAGAGCTTCAAGAAAATAAATAATTTTTTTAAAAAATAAGGCAATTTTTATTATTTTCTGGTTTTATATAATCAGAAGTTAGAGTTTTGTAAAATAGAATGCTTATAAGATTTCATAGCACAAACAAAATAAACAATATTACTTTTAAAAACAATTCGAGTTTTTTAAAAGAAATTGAAATATTAAAACAGGATTTTGGCGATACTGAATCCGTTGGAAGATTGCAATTATATGCTCAAAAGGTTGACAAAACTCCTGAATTTTTAAGGCAGATTGAAAAAGCAGCAGGAAACAATAAAGAATTACTAATTTTTCTAAAAAAAATTCTTGGATTAATTCAATGGAAATAATCTAGTTACTGCTTCCTAGCTCATCTATCCATTTTTGTACAGTTTTTGATGCATAAACTCCTGATACAGAACCTATACCCATTCCTAACACAGAATATGCAGGACCTTTTCGGGCAAATAATGCTCCAGTTAAACCTATTCCTGCAATTATTGATGCTAAATTTACCGATGATTTAAGAGTTTGCAAAGTCCCCTCTCTTGTCTTATCGTTCAAAGTCTTTGCATTATTAATTTTCTTTACTATACTCGGCAGTTCTAATAATCCCAGAACAAGCACACTAAATAAAGGTATTCTTAACAATGTTCTCCCAATTAGTTTTGGTAGTGGTTTACCTTTTATATTAAAAGCCAAAACATCAACTTGACCCATTATTGTTTTTCCTGTTTCATTATCGATACCTATTTGAGGCACTTTACGTCCTGTTCTTTCTGCATCGAAAGGATTAATATCTATATTAAATTTTGTCCTTAAAGATTTACCAAATTTTGTTTTTGATAGTGGAATATCAGCTTTATGAAGATATACGCCGATTTTTCCCATTTTATTTACAATAGGTTCTAATGCAGTACCTCTGAAAAAAGAAAACGGTGCTTGAGAGTTTTTATAGTCATAGTTAGGCAGTTTCTTATGAACAATCTGATTCCAGGCGTCTTTCATATCTCTGACATCTTCGGGAAGCATAACCCCCGCAACGGCAACTAATCCTGCCGCTCTTGCATAATCACCGTTTTCGATATTATCGGGCACTGAAGAAATCCTTCTCAGTGGGATAACAGGGCTTAACGCGGAGAACGACGTTTGGACATTTTCTTTATTATTGCTGATAAAACAATCCAGCTTATTTATATCTTTGATGATTTGATTTTTAACATCCGTAAAAGACTTGTAATTATTACAAATCCTGCTTTCTATAGTTTCAGTTTTTTGTTTTTTCTCTAATTCCGAACAGCTTTGAGTTTTTTCAGTATTGCTTTGTCCAAACGGTATTTGAGAAAAGAAAGGATTAATCTGCCTGATTACTTCTTCCACACTTGCGCCTTCCGGTAAATGATAACGCTATCTATTAATTAAAAAACATTTTCCGGGGAGGTTTTTCAAAAATAACGGCAATTTGTTACAAAATTCAAGATTTAAACAGTTGTTTGTATATTTTTTTCAATTAACCTGCTCAAATAATCAAAAACAACTGAGAGCCTAAGCTTTTCGTTCAAATAAAGATACCCTATCAATGCTTCAAACGCTGTGCTTTGCCTGTGGATTTTTTGATTGGTTCTTCTTGCTGTTGTTACGGCAAGATTTCTTGCTCTTCTTATTATTTCTCTTTCGTTTTCCTGTAAAAAACCTTCGAGATTTTCAAGCTCATTGAGCAATTCCGACTGAAACTCGGCATTTACAAAAGCAACGGTCAATTTATGAAGTTTTTGGGCATTTGACGTCAGCAGGATAGTTTTTTCGCGGACAAAGACCTCATAAACCGCATCGCCAAGATGCGCATAAGCTCTTATCGAAAAGTCATGATTTTCAGTCAATGATTTCCCAACTTGTTGTTCCGTCTTTTTCATCTTTAAGAATTATCCCGAAATCTTTAAGCTCGTTTCGTATTTTGTCTGCCGTTGCCCAGTCTTTGTTTTGCTTTGCGGTCTTGCGCTCTTCGATTTTGTTTTCTATATCTTCAGCAGGGATTTTTAGTTTTTCATTTTTTGACGAGTCGTTTTCAAAATCAAACCCGAGAACCGATGAAAGTTTTAATAAAGCCGAAAGATAAATTCCGCACGTTTCTTTTTGATTGTCTTCTATCGATTTATGAATGCGTTTAGCCAGTGAAAACAGATAAGCCAATGCTGAAGAAGTATTAAAATCCTCATCCATAGCTTCATCAAACTTGCCAATATCGTCTACAAGCTTATAATCAAAGTTGGTAAAACCTGCTCCGACAAATTTAGCACCTACGTTAACGGCATTTTGAAGATTCCTGACGCCGGCTTTAGCAGACAGGAGACCGTCTTCGTTAAAATCAACCGGAGTGCGATAGTGGTTCGTTAGAATAAAAAATCTTATCGTATTTGCGTCAAATTTTTCCAGTAATTTATCAATGGTCACAAAATTCCCGAGTGATTTTGACATTTTTTCTTTATTAGTCAATACAAATCCGTTATGAAGCCAGTATTTGACAAAAGTCTGTCCGAATGCACATTCGCTCTGAGCTCTCTCGTTTTCATGGTGCGGAAAAGTTAAATCCAGTCCGCCCGCGTGAATATCAATTGTTTTGCCTAAATATTTCTCAGACATAGCAGAGCATTCTATATGCCAGCCCGGTCTGCCTCTGCCCCACGGGCTGTCCCATGATATTTCGCTGTCATCTTTAACAGTTTTCCACAGAGCAAAATCAAGAGGATTTTCTTTCTGTTCCGAAATTTCAACTCTTGCACCCGATTCAAGGTCTTCTACGTTCTTTTTACCCAGTTGCCCGTATTTTGCGTATTTTTTTACCCTGAAATACACATCGCCGTTTCTTTCATAAGCATATCCTTTGTCAATGAGAGTTTGAGCTATGTTTATCATTTCCCCGATATGCTCGGTTGCTTTGGGCTCTATATCAGGCATTTCAACATTTAATGCTTTCATGGATTTTTGAAACTCTTCGTAGTAGCACTGCGCGACCTCATCGGTTGAACAACCTGTATCTTTAGCTTTTTTTATTATTTTATCGTCAACATCGGTTATATTGCGGACGTATGTAACTTTATAACCCTTGAATCTGAGGTATCTGACAACCGTATCCCATGTTATGTAGCATCTTGCGTGCCCCAGATGGGGAAAATCATAAACCGTAGGACCGCAAACGTACATTGTGACTTTGTTATCTTCCAGCGGCTTAAATTCTTCCAATTGTCCCGATAATGTGTTGTAGAGTTTCATAATTTCTCATTTCAAATAAATTTAACTAATATAAATTTATCAGTTTTTCGTCATTAAATTAAGCATGAATTTTTTGAGCGTCATCAACCCTCAAAGCAACTCTTTCTTTTCCCAAAAGATTAATAATCTTTGCAAGGTCAGCGCCTTTAGTCAGCCCTGTCAGTGCAGCTCTAACTGCCCACATGATCTGCTTGGGTTTCAAATCCGTATATGACTGCCTGAATTCATCAAGCTTTTGATGAATCTCTTCAACATTTTCATAATTTATAGTTTTTAAAAACTCAGAAAAATCCTTCAGCACTCTTTGAGATTCTTCTTTTGTAAGCACTTTTTCTTTAATTTCATCGGAGTAATTAACCTTATTGCCGAAAAAATATCCGACTGAATTTGCTATTTCGTTCAATTTCGTTAAAGGCTCTCTGACTGCGGCAACAAGTATTTGAAGATTTTCTTCTGAATACTCGGCAAGATTATAATCCTTTAAAAATTGCTTGGCTTTTTTGGTTATTTCTTCAATCGGAAGCTCTCTTATATAATGCCCGTTCATCCAGTTCAGCTTGTCAAACTCAAATATAGCCGCGCTGGGAGAAATTCGCTCAAGCGAAAAAGCTTCAATTAATTCGTTCAAATTCATGATTTCGGCATTATTTTCAGGAGCCCAGCCCAATAGCGCAAGGAAGTTCACAAACGCCTCAGGCAGATAACCCTGTTCCATAAATTCACTCACGGCAGTTGCCCCGTGCCTTTTAGAAAGCTTTGTCCTGTCCGGCGCTAAAATCATGCCGACGTGCGCAAATTGAGGAACTTTAGCTTCAAGAGCTTCATAAAGAACTATTTGTCGAGGCGTGTTCGATATATGGTCTTCGCCCCTGATTACATGAGAGATTTTCATTTCAATATCATCGACAACAACTGCAAAGTTATATGTAGGGATTCCGTTGGATTTCATTATTACAAAATCCCCTGTTAGAGCAGTGTCAAAAGAAACCTTCCCTCTGACAATGTCATCAAATTCAAGAGTTTTAACAGGCATGCAAAATCTTACTGTCGGCTTTCTTCCTTCTTGTTTATATTGGTCCATTTGTTCAGCTGATAGATTCTTACATTTCTTTGAGTAGACATACTGTTTCTTTTCAGCCAAAACCAGTTCTTTTTCTGCCGCCAATTCTTCCTGCGTACACCAGCAGTAATAAGCAAAGCCTTTTTCGATAAGTTTTTCGCAGTACTGTCTGTAAATATCAAGCCGCTCTGATTGTTTATAAGGCGCATACGGACCGCCAACATCAGGACCTTCATCCCAATTCAGCCCCATGGCTTTAAGACTGTCAAAGATATTTTGAGTGTATTGCTCGTCAGAGCGGTCAAGGTCAGTATCTTCAATTCTTAAAATAAATTTGCCGTTATTTTTTTTTGCAAAAAGATAATTAAATAATGCCGTTCTTGCCGTGCCGACATGTAAAAAACCTGTCGGACTCGGCGCAATTCTGACACGAATATTATCATTCATATAAATAAACCCCAAATTGCTGATTTAATATAGTCTTAGCAAAGACTGATTGAATTTGCAAACTTGGTCAATATTTGTTTTTAAAATTGATTTTAAAAAGGTAATTCTCTGAGTCCCGTTGTTATTATTTTCTCATATTGCTTAACAGATAGAAAAATATGTATCTTTTTCTCCCACTCAAGAGCACTTCCTGAGATATCAGCCCAAGGATCAACTACCACAGTATTCTTGCCCCAATGTTTCGGTTCTTTCCATAAATCTGAAATTTTATCAAACCCAAAGACTACAAACCAGTGATCCTTAAATAGTCTTTTTTTATCCCAATTCTTAATGTCGGTAATAACAGTTACAGCATTTATATTTCTTTCAAGTAACTTGTTATGAACTATTGCAGATTGTTCATAGCAATTGCCGGCATTTAATTCTTTCATATTGAATGCTAATGTGTCTGCATTCAAATCATAATCAGAAATTCGTCTTAAATTCTTATATATAAGGTCATCATATTCTGAAATCCTTTGCCCAATAACCTTTTTTAGTACCGAATAGGTTCTAGTGTCGCCATTATATCCGATTTGACAAGCAAACGTGTAAGATCGAGGATATCCCAATTCTTCTCTGAATTCTCTCAACACATCTTCTGCGATTTTGATATTTTGCTGCAAGATATCAGCAGAGGCAGGTTTTATAACTGCTACCGGTCTAATACCTATTGATTGAATGCTTTTAGCAATACCGGACATTTTACTTTCCTAAAATTCATTACTATTTTTTATAAAACTAAAAGCAAACAAAAATTGCTAAATTTTTGAGAAGGACTTTATATTATAATTTTACAGAACAACAAGAGATTTTGATTATGGATTACACTCGTTGGTATGACTCAGACGACAGAATTAGATTTATCATTGATACTATTGAATCATTTGAGGAAATTGTCAGATTTGAAGTGGCTGAAGATTTAATACAAATTATTGTCAACAACAAATACCCTCCTGAACTCGATGAATTTTTGAATAAGCTTAATTCTTCCTACGTTGCTAATAGACGCAGATGGTACGACAGAGACGAAAGAGTCCACTCTGCCGTTGAAATGCTCAAATACATCAACGAAGCCGAAAAAAGAGAGCTAATAAAGGAATATTTATATTCAATAATTTCTAGGGGTATAAAAAACGGGACATATTTAAAAGAAAACAGCATTTTACCTTTAGAATAAATTGTTTATTGGGATTTAAAAAATTCTGCTGGCATAAAATTATCTTATATAGTAATATATACTTACTCTTGGAGGAGTGCCTGAGTGGTTTAAAGGAGCGGTCTTGAAAACCGTCGTGGTCGCAAGGCCACCGGGAGTTCGAATCCCCCCTCCTCCGTATCCCAGTCCTTATAAAGAGAATAAGTGACTTTGTAATCATATAAAACCCCGCCATTAGCGGGGTTTTTGACTATTGTGGAAATAAAGAGAATTGATTTTATAAAATTCTGCGCTGATTTTATTAAGAATTTATGCGAAATTCTCTGTTAGGCTTTTTGGTGGTGGCCTTCTGAATTTAGACAAATAAAAAGGCTGTTGATATTTATTAACAGCCTTATAAAACTTGATTTCAAAATTTTAATAATCTTCTTTGTTCTTCCCAGTCAAGAGTTCGTATTTTAAATAATTTATTTATAGTTAAATCTCTTGGTTGAGTACCATTTAAAATCTTTTCAACAATATCTGCTGCAAGAAATCGTAACTTTAGAATATATTTTATGTAAGTTTTGCTACGAAGGTTTTCCATTTTTTGGATATCAATGTTGTTTTTGGCTTCTTCTGAAATAAGAAGATTATGCCAATAATAGCTTTTAGCTATGGCTTTAACTAATTGATCATTGAGATTGATTTCCTGTTTTTTAAAATCCGAAATTATTAATACACTGCCATTTCTTGATGTTGTTGATATGCGAATATTTTTGCTTATAAATATCGGAGCTTTTGTCTCTTCTTTCAATTCTTCAGGGAAAGGTGTATTGTATGTTACTGCCTCTATTGCTTTTAACAATTGCTCTTTGCAAAGTATAATCTCAATTTTTTCTTTGTATAAAATGACTTTACTTAATATAGTCCTGATAAAATTATTATTTACTTTATCTTTGAGGCTTGTTGTTAGGTCTTTAACTTTTGATAGTAAATCCTTTTGCTTATCAATTTTATAGTTTTCAATATATTGCTGAATATTCTGAGTACTTGATAAAAGGTTCTTTATTTCAGTTTTAACAAATTCCTCGATTTCTCCAGCCGGGATTTTTGATACAGAACCTGCTTCATGTTTTCTTGCCTGAATGAGAGCCTGACTTACATAGTATCTGTATCGCCTGTTTCTGGTATTACTATGGCTTGGGCTCATATAGTTACCTTTATCATCAAATATCTTACCAGCAAGTAAAGAAGGATTTTTTGAATTAATAGAACTTTTTTCTTTGATTCGATTATTTGACAGGAGTGTTTGAACATCATTAAAAGTTTGATTATCTATAATAGCTTCGTGCTCCCCGTTGTAACATTTCTCTTTATGTCGAATTAAACCAATATAAGTTTGATTTTCCAGTAATTTATACAAATGCCCTTTAGCAAATTTTTTTCCTGATTTTGTATGGATATTATTTTCTTCAAGGTATTTTTTTAGAACAGTAACACTTTTAAATTCAAAATATTTTTCAAAAATTATTCTTACTGTTTTAGCATTAGTTTCGTCGATAATAAGTTTCTTCTCTTGCAATTCGTATCCTATTGGGGCAACTCCGCTCATCCAAAGTCCTTTTTTCTTTGATGCAGATATTTTATCTCTTATTCTCTCGCCTGTAACTTCCCTTTCAAACTGAGCAAATGAAAGAAGCACATTAAGAGTTAAGCGCCCCATACTGGTCGTTGTATTAAAATGTTGAGTTATTGATACAAATGATGCCGAATGCTCGTCAAAGAGTTCTACAATCTTCGCAAAATCCATTAATGAACGAGTAAGCCTGTCAACTTTATAAACAACAACTATATTAACCTCTCCGGATTCAATATCCTGAAAAAGCTGTTTTACCGCAGGTCTTTCTAAAGTACCGCCGGAAAACCCGCCATCATTATATTGCTTCTCAACAAGAATCCAGCCTTCATTCTGTTGAGATTTGATATATGCCTCGCAGGCTTCTCTTTGTGCATCGAGTGAGTTGAAATCTTGTTCCAAACCTTCCTCAGAAGATTTTCTTGTATATATTGCACATTTGACAATTTTTTTATCAGTTATGGTCATTTCTTTAGTCCGAAAAATACTTTACCGTTCCATCTGGTTCCTGTAATCTCGTTAGCTATTGCGGATAAGCTTTTGTAGGTTTTATCTTTGTATTTAAAACCTTTATCCAGCGCAACAACCTCATGTTTCTCACCTTTGTATTCTCTTATTAATTTAGTTCCTGCTTTTATTTCAAGGGTATTATTTTCTTTAAGGCACTTAATATTATCGTCTGTTCCATCTTTACCTTTGGCAAAACTTTCAGCAAGCTTATCAATCTTCTTTTTTGTCTGAGCCGAATATCCGCCTTGCTTTTTTGCCTGCATCTCCCAAGCGATATGCTTTATCAAAAAATCTTTTTTGGCATACTGCGGTGAGTTAGTCTTAAATAGTTTTTTCCATCTCTTAATCAGTTCTTCTCTTGATAATCCTTGCAGTTCATCTATCATAGCTGTTGTCCTCTCTGTAATTGTAACAACAGCATTAATCACTCTCTTCTTCTCTGTAGTCAAGTGTTTATAGCGCAAGATAAATTATTAAAGCACATCCAATATTGATACTTTACTTTGATAACTCAAAACCTGACTTAGAGCATCACATTGGTCATCATATTTCCCTCTCGGAAACCTTAAAAGCTCAGCTTCAAAATCGAGCCACCAGTGAGGCTTATCATTTGGAAATAAGCAGCTACCGTTTTCTATTAAATGAGAAATGGCCATCAGCCTTGTTTCTTTATCATATTCGGGCTTAATTGGTTTAGGATAAATTGTGTGAGAGTTATTTAATGTCTGAATAATTTGCGTTCCAGAGGCTTTATCCTCAATTAATACTTCTATCCTATGCTTGTATTTCTCTTTTGCCATATCATGCAGTTGGATAATCTTTTTAATCAAATCAGGAAATTCAAGTTTTTCTCTGTAACAGTTAAGGATATAGTTATTTTGGTCTTTATCTCTTAAAACAGTCAGGCATACGGAATAATCGTTACACTCATCGATCTTATTAGCCGTATCCCAGGATTGAATAATACTCATTACTTCAATCTCACCGTTTTCAATACTTTTCCATAATTTGTCAGGAGAATAAAATCTGAACCATTTTCTTTTTATTATTCCTCCATCCCTTGGTGCCGGGTTTTGCTGGTATTGTCCGGCAAAATCATATTCTCCCATATTATTTTTGTTTTGAAGTAATTTAGATAAATCCTCTCTTTCAGGATGCAAAGGGGCATTTTTTTTCCTTGAGATAACTCTTTCTTTAAAAGTAATCCTGTTTTTAACAGTCCAAGTTTCATCTTCTTCAGCAATAGCAGGCATCTTTATGTGTTTAAATGAATCATCAGTTCTAAGTAGATAACCCGTAAAGTCATCTTCATGTAGCCTTTGCATTACAACAATAATTTTGCCTGTATTTTTATTATTAAGCCTTGAATACAAAGTACTTCCATACCAATCATTTGTTTTTTCCCTTACCAAAACAGAATTTGCATCAATTGGTTTTATCGGATCGTCTATAATAATGTAATCTCCACCTCTTCCTGTTAGTATTCCACAAACAGAAGTTGCATATCTGCATCCACCTTTTGTTGTTTCAAAATCGTTTATAGACTTTTTGTACTTTGATAATCTTGTACCCGGAAAAATATCCTGATACCATTCACTTTCAATAACTTTTTTACAATCTAAAGCTAATTTAGATGCTAATTCATCTGCATAACTAACTGCAATAATAGTAGCTTTTGGATTATGACCTAAAATAAATGCCGGAAAAGCTAC
>CAZXPD010000035.1:0-25893 GCA_964643065.1 uncultured Gammaproteobacteria bacterium
TACTTTACAGGGGCGTAGCTAGGGCATAAAAACTCTCTAATAATCAATAAATCAGGAAAGACAAAAGAACGAGAATCAATCCAAAAAACCCTAAAACACTCTTGCGTACTACAAACTGCCAAATCTCACAAAAACACAATAGGTTGCAAAAAGGCTGCAAATAGGTAGCAAATAGGATGCAAAATTCAATGTTTTTTTACATAATCAAAATCAAAAATTAAAGCAAATCATCTATGACACATTTTAATAAAAATGGTTTTTGTTTTAGATCGCCATGCTCTCTGGCATGACGGTTTTACGGTTATAGGAATAACACCAATATACCTATAAAACAACACTTTTTTCGCTAAAGCATATACCTCTGCTTTTATGTTAAAGTTAGAGCATAGATTAAGAGGAATTTTATGATGCTTGACTATAAAACTTCAGGAGTAGATGTAGAGAAAGCGGATATGCTTACCGAATTAATCAGAACAACTGTCAACAGCGATAATATAGGCATGTTTGCAGGGATTTACGAAAACGAAATCTTCCCGGGACATTACCTCGCTGCCTGTACTGACGGTGTAGGCACTAAAATCATTCCACTTATTGAATATAACCTTATTGAAACAGCCGCAGTTGACCTCGTGGCAATGAACGTTAACGATTTAATCTGTCTCGGAGCAAAGCCTCTATTCTTTTTGGATTATCTTGCAGTTAATTCTCTTGACGTTGATGTTGCGCAAAAATTCATAGTATCTTTAAAAAATGTCCTGTCCAAATACGGCTGTATATTATTGGGCGGTGAAACAGCGGAGCTTAACGGTCTGATTTGCAAAGATCACTTTGATGTCGGCGGTTTTGCGCTAGGAATAGTCGCCAAAGAAAATCTTCTCAGAAAAGAAAATGTTGAGGAAGGAGATCTGGTTGTCGCATTGAAATCAAGCGGTCCGCACTCAAACGGATATACCCTCATCAGAAATCTTTATGCCAAAAAGCTTTTGAACGAACATGAACTGCTGGAATGTCTTAAACCCACAAATATATATGTTAACGAGGTGTTAAAACTGACTGATAAAAAACTCGTTAAAGCCGCAGCGCATATAACCGGCGGCGGAATAGAAGGCAATCTTTCGAGAGTTATTCCCGACGGATTCTGCGCTGAAGTAAAAAAAGAAAGCATCAATCAGTCAGCGGTTTTTGAAAAAATCCAAAATATTGTAGGCGAAGAAGAAGCCTATAAAACCTTCAATATGGGCGTAGGCATGTGCCTGATAACTTCAGCCGAAAATCTGCGCGAAGTCCTTGAAACCTGTATTCATTATGAGCCTTTTGTATTCGGGAGAATTGTTAAAGATGAAAAAAGTTGCCGTGTTAGGTTCGGGAAACGGGTCTAATTTCGAAGCCATAGTTAAATATTTCAAATACAAAGATGTCAGCTTTACCTGCATTTCTGACAAAATACAGGCTTATATTCTCGAAAGAGCAAAAAAACTCGGCATTGAAAGACATTTCGTCCCATATGCAGAAACCCTTGATTATCTAAAGAAAAATGACTTTGATTTAATAGTTCTTGCAGGTTATATGAGAATACTTCCGCCTGAAGTCGTTAATTCATTCAAAATAATTAACATACATCCGTCGCTTTTGCCTGACTTCAAAGGCATGTCCGCAATAGAGCAAGCATATAACACAAAAGTCAAAACAACCGGCGTAACGGTTCATTATGTTAATGAAGAAGTCGATGCAGGCGAAATTATTGCGCAAGTTCGGGTACCGATAGAAAAAGGCATGACACTGGAACAACTTGAAGAACAAATACACTCGGCTGAACATTACCTTTATCCGAGAGTTTTGGAATCATTGCTCTTCAAAACACCTCTTATTATCAAAGAGCCTCAAACCTGCTTAAAGTAACTTTTTAATAAATTCCAATTAGACAGTACGAGCTTATTTTATTCTGCTTATTACTATATATTAATAAAGTAATAACATAGGAGTAAGGTTATGAAATGCCCGCGCTGCAAGGTCAGTCTTATAAAAACTAAAAAACTGGATATTCCGGTTGACTATTGCCCTCAGTGCCGAGGTGTTTGGCTTGACGGCGGAGAATTGGAAAAAATCATGGAAATGGCTGACTGCCCGACGAATTATGAAGGTTCCGAAGAAGACAAAGCCGCCCCTTATTATGCTGAAAAAAACCGTTTTTTAGAACAACAAGAAGATGAAAAATTTGATTTAGAACACAAAGGACCTAAAAAACAGCCTAAAAGGTCTTATTACAGTGATTTAAAGTGAATTTGCACAAAACAGTGAAAACCCTCATTATGGTATGATTTATTAAATTATTTATTGCTGATTAATTAAAATTAATGAGGGATGCATGAAAGAACTTTTAATTATTGCAGGCTCCGAAAGTGACAAAGATTTTGTAAAACCCGCTTTGAAGCTGGCAAAGGATCTAGGAATTGATACCGAATTTGTTATTTACTCGGCTCATCGAAACCTCGAGGAACTCCTTGAATATTTAAAAAAAGTTGAACAAAACGGCAAGACAAAAGTAATTATTGCAGTTGCAGGACTTGCAGCAGCACTGCCCGGGGTGGTTGCAAGTATAATAAAAGTTCCCGTAATAGGCGTACCTAAAAATACCGGACCGCTAAACGGCATAGATGCTTTATTGTCAATAGTTCAAATGCCTAAAGGAGTTCCCGTCGCATCTATGGCAGTGGGAGATCATGGCATGCTCAATTCTATACATTTTGCTCAAAGGATTTTGAAGCTGTAATTTGTTTTTCATGTAAAATTTCCTTAATAATAAAGCATATTGCTAACAACTTATTTTATGCTTCGACTTTATTATTAAATAATGAAAGTTTTTTTGATGAAGAATATAATTATGGAAGGATATTCTAATGCAAAATGTAAGTTTAGTGAAACAAACTCTTGCAGTTAAATTAAGAAATTCCGACGAAAAACAGAAAAAAGTATTTACAAATTCTTCTTTTGGCGCTGCAGCTGATGCAATCAGTCTCCAACAACCAACTCCAGCTAAAAAACAAGAAGGCATTTCAAAATTAAATGTTCTTCTGTCCGGTATTTTAACAGGTTTAGCTGCCTATGGCATTGATTTATGGAGAACCCCAAAAAACGAAACCCTGAGTTTGGTCGATGCTTTAAAAGCCGATTCAGGAAAACTTACATCTTTTAGAGAAGAACTAAGCGAGAAAATTCAAAAATTAAATCCAGAACAGTACGTCAACATTCAAATTAAAAACGCTAAACAGTTTAAATTTTCTGATATCGACCCGGAAAAATTTAAAGTTTATGGCGAAGAACTGGTTAAACAAATGGAAAGTGGAGCATTAGACGACGTTTTTAAAGATCTTATTATGTTAGAAGAAAATGCGGCTTCCTTATCAAAAGAAGAAATTGCCCGAAAAATTTCAGAAGCAAAAACACAACAAATTAAAGCAATAAAAGAAGGTTCTACTCCCGAGGCACTCAAAGAGCTAGCTAAAATTTTCAGCCCTCAAGAAGATGAAGAATTTATCAAAATCATAGGATCAAAAGAATACAGAGATATGATGCTTCAAAACATAAAAGAGAATTTTGAGCAGGTGATAAAACAGGATATCGGGTTATTGAAACACAAACCCGTTGAATATCTTGTTGAATTAAATCAAATGGTTTCAGCAGAACTGGGAGAAAAAATTGCGGAAGTCTCATCAAAAGCTCCTAAAAACAGAATAAAGGGCTGGAAAGCTGCTTTAATAGGTTTTGCAGTCGGATCTATCGGTTATGTCGGAGCAAAGATGACTGTACTGAAACCTAAAACGGAAAACATAAATTCCAAGTAAAATTAATATAAACCATAAACCTTATCAGCAACTGACTTATCCGTTGCTGATATTTGTTTTTACATTCAGGCATTTTGTTTGGCATGATATTTGTCTCTGTGTTACTATTAACGTATTACAAGATTATTGCCGGAGGCATAAAGGGGTAAATAAAAGTGAGTCGACAAACAACTTTTGATGACGGAAACATAGTTCAGGTAAATATACAAGACGAAATGAAACGCTCTTATATCGATTACGCAATGTCGGTAATCGTCGGGAGAGCTTTGCCGGATGTACGTGATGGTTTGAAGCCCGTTCACAGAAGAATTCTTTTCGCTATGAACGAACTGGGAATGACACCGGATAAACCGTTTAAAAAATGCGCCCGTATCGTCGGGGAAGTCCTCGGTAAATACCACCCGCATGGTGATACTGCCGTATATGACGCTTTAGTCAGAATGGCACAGGATTTTTCAACTCGTTACAGAACTATTGACGGCCACGGAAACTTTGGAAGCGTTGACGGTGACGGTGCAGCCGCTATGCGTTATACTGAAGCCCGCATGACGCATATTTCTACATCAATGCTTGCCGATATTGACAGCGAAACGGTTGATTTCGTTCCAAACTTTGACGGCAGCCTCGAAGAACCGTCCGTTTTGCCCGTAAGACTCCCGATGCTGCTTTTAAACGGCTCTAGCGGCATTGCGGTCGGCATGGCAACCAATATTCCGCCTCATAACTTGAGAGAAGTCGTGAATGGAACAGTTGCGCTTATTGATAATCCTGACATTACCATACCGGAAATTATGCAGCACATAAAAGGACCTGACTTCCCAACGTCAGGTACCATTCTTGGATATCAGGGAATAAAATCCGCATACGAAACAGGCAGAGGCAGTGTTGTAATGCGCGCCGTATGCAATTTTGAAGAAATCAAAGGCGGTCAGGGCAGGCACGACAGAATGGCTATTGTCGTTTCCGAACTGCCTTATCAGGTCAATAAATCTGCCCTGATTGAGAAAATTGCCGAACTTGTACGCGACAAAAAACTTGACGGCATTAGTGACATCCGTGACGAATCCGACAGAGACGGAATGAGAATAGTAATTGAGCTTAAACGTGATGCGAAACCCGAAGTAGTTAAAAATAATCTTTATAAACATACCTCAATGCAGACAACATTCGGTGTAAATTTGCTCGCTCTCGTGGGAAATCAGCCCAGATTGCTCAATATTTACGAGGTTCTTAACGAATTTGTCGAACACAGAGTTGAAATTATTACCAGAAGAACTGAATTCGACCTTAAAAAAGCCCTTGCAAGAGCCCATATTTTGGAAGGGTTGATTATAGCTCTCAGCAACCTCGATGATGTTATTGAAACAATTAAAACATCGGCTTCTACCGACATAGCAAGACAGCTCCTGATGAGCAAGTTCGGTCTGGATATAGATCAGGCTAATGCTATTCTTGAAATGCAGTTGAGAAGGTTAACCGGGCTTGAACAGGAAAAAATCAACGCCGAATATAAGATGCTAAAGGAAAAAATTGCCGAATACAGAGCAATATTGGCTGACAGAAATAAAGTCCTCGCCATAATCAAGAAAGAACTTCTTGAAGACAGAGACAAATACGGCGATGAACGTAAAACCGAAATTATTCCTTATCAGGATGAGCTAAGCATAGAGGATTTGACCCCGAATATTCCGATGGCGGTGTTTATAACAACGCACGGCTATATTAAGAGAATTTCTCTTGATACTTTCGAAAGGCAAAACAGAGCCACTAAAGGAAAAGGCGGAATTAAAACCCGTGAAGATGATGATGTAGCTCATTTCTTTACGGCAACTATGCATAATAAAGTCCTTTTCTTTACAAATAAAGGTCTTGTTTACAGCTTGAACGTTTATGATTTCCCTGAAGGCGGGAGAACGGCTAAAGGCTTGCCTATCGTAAATCTGTTGCCGATTGACCAGAACGAATATGTTACGGCAGTCGTTCCCGTCAGCGAGTTCTCTGATGACAAATTTTTAATAATGCTTACAAAACGTGGCTTTATTAAGAAAATTGAGCTCAGCAGGTTCAGCTCAATCAGAAAATCAGGTATTATTGCAATTGGTCTTGATGACGTTGACACTCTCGGTTGGGTTAATCTTGCCGAAGAAAAAGACGAAATAATAATAGGCACAAGCTGCGGTATGGCTATAAAGTTCCCTCTGTCCAGTCTTAGACCGCTCGGCAGAAGCGCAAGGGGTGTAATCGCTATTAAGCTCCGTACCGAAGACTCAATTGTTGGCTGTGATATCGTGCCTAAAAATTATCAGGCTGAAGTTCTTGTCGTTACTACCGACGGATACGGTAAGAGAACGCTTATTTCAGAATTCAGACCGCAGAACCGTGGCGGCATAGGTTTGATAGCAATTAAATTTAAGAAGCCGACAAGCCGAGTTACTGCTATAACAATAGTATCCGAAGATGACGAGGTTATGATAGTAAGCAGCAACGGCGTAGTTACACGCCAAAAAGCAGGAAACATATCAAGACAGGGAAGACCTGCAACAGGAGTATGCATTCAGAACATGGGAGATAATGATACCGTTGTTGCAGTCAACAAAATAGTAATACCTGATGAAGAAGACTAATATGAGGAGTTTAATATGCCCCAAATACCTCTTTGCCCGTTGATGAGCGCGGGACTTGAAGTACCGAAAGTTTGCCTTGAAGAAAACTGCGCCTGGTATTTAAAAGGTTATAAAACCTGTTCTGTATATATTATTGCTCATAATGCAGCTCTGGACATCAAACAGAAACAATCTTCTCAGGGTTGATAGTTTAAAATATAATTTATAAAAATCTACAGATTAAGATTTGTAAAAAATCTTAGCATATTAAGCAATTAATTTTTTTCAGCTGTTTATTTATAAATAATGAAGAAAACAGCTCGGCTTTTTTATGCGAATGGGAAAAACTATAGAACCTAAGCTCTTTGTGTTGGCAATGGAAATAAAAACCTTTACCAGCAAATATATTAATGTTCATTCAACTGTAAACAATACAACTAAAGAGGATATCCACAAATTAGCCTTATGTTCTCCGAAAATTCTCTTTGAAGGACACTATTTAATTGAAATCATAAACGATTTCTGCCAAAAAAAGGGATACAATTTAATAATTATGCTAAATAACTCAAAAACCCCAAAAGAATGTGTTGCAACCGTTATTTTTAAAAAAATGAACAAGCCCGATGCAGTCAATAAAGTTTCAAAAACCTTCGTTAATTCTTCAAAAGCTGAAAACTGCAACAACATAGGTCTTCTTGTAAAAGACTTTTTGTATTCATTGTTGGAAAAATGAGGATTTATATATGAAAGTGTCCGCCTTAAACTCTTGTAGCTTGTATAATTATTCCTGTGGGAAAAAATATTCTTTTAAATCCGTAGAAATATTTTCAAATGTCAAAGAAGTTGACATGCATAAAATGGCTGAACCGTATAAACCGATTTTAAAAGAACTGGATAAAGCCGGCTTGGACTGCAGAATTGAATACGATTCAAAATCGCCGAAATATAAAACAATAATTGAATTATCAAGGAAAGAAAAAGATTCAGCCACAGAAAAAACGAAAAAAATACCTATTTTCGGTTATGAGTCTGACAGAAATGTCAGCCAAAAAATCTTTAATGAAAAAATGCTTGAATTAATTGAACACGGCATTAACTATATGAATGGCAAAATAAAAAAACTTGAAGAAATTAAAACAGCCCGTGAAAACAATTAAACCCGTTTTAAGCAAAAATTATCTTAATATTCATTAATATTTAGCAGTTTTGATAGCAACTTATTTCTTTTCCTGTTTTATATTATATGGAAAGTTTTTAAGGAAAAGACTATGCAAGTTAAACTTAATCTGATATCGGCTCTTAACAATGCCCAATCAAGAAAGAATGCTAATGTAGCTCAAAAGCCTGCAAATGCCGGTTATGATACTTACAGTTTTAGGGGAATGAATTTCCTTCAGGAAGTAAAATCATCTATATCAAGAAATGCAAAAACTTCCGATGAAACCGAAATGTTTTCTTATATGGTTTATTTACGTGAAAATGTGCTCATTACAAGTCGGGAAGATAAAGCCGAGCTTTTTAAACACTTAGCAGATAAATATGCACTCAGTAAAGGAAGCAGTCAATTTAAACAGGATTTGCTCGAGCATATTAATGTTTTGGACAAAGAAGAACGGATTGAATATGTGAACAAATTCCTTGACAGCTTTATCGCAAAGAAAGATGCTGAAGGAGCTGTTACCCTTTGGAAGAACGTTATTGCGGAACAGGCATTAATGAATAACGAACTTGCCCAAAAATACATAAAACTCGCAATACTCAAGCAAAACAATAACTTAGATGTCATTTGCATCAAGTCTTTGAATTATATTTCCGATGCTGAAGAAAAACAGGAAAGTTACAAGTTTTTAGCAGACAGGGCTTTTGAGGCAAAAGATGAAAAAAATATACTGGCGTGTCTTAAGAGATTGAATTTACTTCCTCAAGGGGAAGCTAAACTGGCTTATTTCAAAAAATTCGCAAATTACGCAGCGAACAGCGACTCATCGTTAATAAAAAGAAATCTAAACCCTGAGATTTTCTTTAAAAACGAATGGCTTGAACAGGCCGAAACTTACTTGAATGAGTTAGAACCCCATATAAAATTATGAGAAAAGGATAAAAAATGATACATTCCGTTCGCCTGATGGCTGTCAACAAAACTCAGGCATTTAATCAAAGTAAAAATTTTAATCAGGTCTCTTTCTCTCAACTCAAGAACAGGGATTTAAAAGAATATTCAGCCATTCTTGCATCCGGAGATGTATATGCCAATAGAGTTAAAGAAGATGTCAAAAAAGATAATATTAACGCAGGAACCTATCAGAACATTGAAAAAGCAGAATTTCATTATATTCAAGCGTACTCTAAGGTAGATGAAGATAACCAAATTCTGGCCATAAATGCTTTGAAGAAAATTGGCAGTATTATTACAATCTTTATAGAAAAGAACGAAAAATATAAACCTTTAGAATCTCTCAAAAAAATGGGAGATGATTTAATCGATAAAGGCGACTATGACAAAGGTATCGAAGCATATGACAAAGCCTTTAAACAAATCAAAATATTAAGTATGTAATCCTTTGAATTATTTATCAGCAGCCTGCATCATGTAGCTCTGGTAATAATATCCTTTATTAGCCATCAGCTGTTCATGTGTACCGGTTTCAATAATTCTGCCTTTGTCAACACTGACAATCATATCGCAGTTCTTGACTGCCGAAAGCCTGTGGGCAATGATTATAGTCGTTCTGCCCTGTTTGATTTTCTCAAGGTTAGTCAGAATTATTCTTTCGGATTCATAATCAAGCGCAGACGTTGCCTCATCAAATATAAGGATTTTAGGATCCGTAATTAATGCTCTTGCAATGGCAATTCTTTGTTTTTGTCCTCCCGAAAGAGTTGAGCCTCTTTCTCCGACAACCGTATCATAACCCTCAGGAAGCTGGGATATGAATTCATGAGCTCCTGCCATTTTGGCAACTTCGATAATTTCTTCTATTGATGCTTCCGGTTTTGGAAGTGCTATGTTTTCCCTGATTGTTCCGCTGAAAAGGTAGTTTTCCTGAAGAACAACTCCGATATTATACCTGAGCCAAACAGGGTTCATGTGTCTTACATCTATATCATCAACGAAAATCGTGCCTTCATTCGGGATATAGAGTCTTTGTATCAGCTTTGTAATTGTGCTTTTACCGCTGCCGCTTCTTCCAACGATACCGACACTTGTACTCGGCTTGATATCAAGAGTAACATCGTTTATAACGTAGGGAGAGTCTGTCAGGTATTTAAATGAAAGATGGTCAATTTTAATCCCACCCTGAAGTGAAGGCAGGGTTATGGCTTTTTCCGACTGAATTTCTTCGGGATGATTTAGTATATCGCCTAAACGGTCAACACCAAGCAGTGCCTGCTGGAATTCGTTCCATAGATTAACAAGCCTTAAAACAGGTCCCGAGAATTGATTGGCAAACATTTGAAATGCTATAAGCTGACCTATTGTAAGTTTGTTTTCTATAACGAGTTTAACTCCAAGATAGAGGATTGCTATGGTCATTGATTTTTGAACCACGGTTGAAATAGAACCTGTTACATTTGCCATATTAGACAGGTTAAAACTCGAATGAACGTACTGTCCCAAATAATCTTCCCATTTCTTCTGCATTGAGCCTTCAATTGAAAGGGACTTTACTGTTTGAACCCCTGTAACGGATTCAACAAGATAAGATTGTGACTGAGCTCCCATATAGAATTTTTGATTGAGCCTTTCTCTTAATTCAGGGGTAATAGCCAGATAAAGTATCGCTATAAACAGCACAAAAGCCAGCACTATCAATGTAAGTTTGACGCTGTACATAAACATGACAACTACAAAAACAGACGAGAAAATAAGGTCAATAATAACCGAGACTGATTTACTTGTAATAAATTCTCTTATAACATCAAGTTCTCTTATTCTTGAAATTATGTTACCGACTTTGCGGTTTTCAAAATAAACGAAAGGTAATGAGAACAGGTGACGGAAAATTTTCGCTCCCAGCTTGGCGTCAATTTTGTTTACCGTGTGAATAAAAATATAGTTTCTGGTTATATTGAGAATAAATTCAAAAGCTGTTACCGCGATAAAAGCCACCGCCAAAACATCAAGCGTTGTCATGCTTCGATGAACTATAACTTTATCGAGTATTACCTGAGTAAAAAGCGGCGTAACCAGTCCGAAGAGCTGAACCACAAAAGAGCCCAAAAGCACTTCGACCATAACCTGCTTGTATTTGATGATTTCGGCATAAAACCACTTAAATCCGAATTTAATTCGGGATGTAATCATCTTATGGCTTAAAAATATAAACTCATCGGTCGCAATTTCTTTAAATTTTCTGAAAGTAATATCCTGTGTGTTTTTTTCGGTCGGCAAAAATATAAGAGCTTTACCGTCACGCCAGTTAACTTTAAGCAAAACCCCGTAAGATCCGTCCTTAAGCAGAAAAATACACGGTATCGGATATTTTTGAATTTTATCAATAGACATTTGCTTAAGTTTAACCTTGAATTTCAGGTTTTTAATAATCCTTAAAAGCTCTTCTTTGGCTATTTCATCACCCGATAAACCGTATTCTCTGGATATTGACCTTAAATCCACGTCAATATTGTTGATTTTTGCCACCACTTCAAATGCAATTAGTCCAGTAAACATTATTTATATTCCTCTGATAAAGTTTCAATTTGTTTAAGAGTTGAAATATTATTTATTAAGCTGATTTCAAGTTCTGATTTTTGATTAAGTAAATCAGCTTTTTCATTAAGGAAAGCTACTTTTCCTATAAGTCCGACTTGATAAAGTTTTTCAACGGCATCAATTTTTTTGTTCAGCTTGTCCAGGATATCTTTTTTGTTCTGAAAATCCATTCTGTAAGAAAGAGAAGCCTCTTGAAGCTTTTGGTATCTGTTTTTCAGCTCTGAAAGTTTCTGGTCGCGTTCATATTCCAACCTCATCAGTTCCAGTTTTGCTCTTTCTCTGTTGGCTTTATTTTTAAATCCGTCAAATATGGGCATCATTGTTGTTATGCCGAATGCCAGGCTTCTGTCTTCAATATCGCTTATTGAAGAGAACGGATTACTTTTGTCGGTGCCGTAAAATGCATAATTTGAATAAAAAGCGAACTGCGGAAGATTCTTGCGCTTGAGTACTGAAAGTTCCGCTTTCTTTTGTTCTATCTGATATTTGTAATTAAGATATTCCGGTGTTTTGGTTAAATCCACAGGAGCAAGTGCTGCTGTTTTATCTTTTATCCTCTGTTCCTGAACGCTGAATTTTTCTTCATCCGATGCAAACTGCTCTTTATAGCCGGGAATACTTTCGAACGTTGTTTTGGTTCTTTTCTTTTCAAGCTCTAATTGCTGAATAATATAATCCGGATTTGACGGTGGGACGGTTTTTTCTTTTTTAGCCGCTGCTTTGACTGTCTTGACAGGTTTATCTTTTTTCGGCTCAGTTTCTTTTATTTTTTCGGTTTTGACTTCGGCTTTTTGGGCTTTGGGTTTCTGGGCCGTTTTTGCAGCTGTTTTTTCTTTACTGCCGTTTTGCTGTTTTTCGCGTTTTTGGGTCTCAGACTTTTTGCTTTCTTTGGAAACAGGGACAGGTGCTATATTTTCAGCAATTTGCTCAGCTGCTTTTTGGACTTCTTTTACTTCCGCTTTTTCTTCATTCTTTTGATTGTTTGGAGCAGAAGTATCCGCTGGATTCTTTGCAGCTGTTTCCGTTTTAGTTTCTGTCTTGATTTCAGTCTTAGCTTCTGTCTTGGCTTCGGTTTTTTCAGGATTATTTGCTGTTTTAGCCGTTTTGGTTTCAGCTTTATTAGTTTCTTTCGGTGCTACAGCTTTTGGTTCTTCCTTGACAGGCAAAACTTCAACTGTGGCTTCAAAATCCTCAAGATCCAAATTTCTTATGTCATATTCTTCGTTTGTATAGTAAGAAATATCTTTAAGACTGCTGATTAATTTGGCTTTGCTCGTATCAAGGCTGTCAATTGTTCTTGCAAGCCTTATGGCTTCATCCATCATTTCAAGTTTATTTACATTTCCTGCGTTATACAGCCTTTCCTTCATAAAGAAAAGCTCTTTATAAAGAGGCAAAAGTTGTTCTTTGTACTTCATTTCCTTGTAGTTTGACAGAGCATCGGAATAGAGCTCTGTCATTTTAAGTTTTATATCTCTGAGAGTCTGATTATAGACTGCTTTTTTAATATCAATATCTTTGCCTGCTATAAAACATTTTTTGCCCCTAATGCCAAAGTCATAAAGATTATAAGACAGTGTCAGGTAAATTAAACTCTGATATCTGGTATTATTTGATAATATAGTCGTGCCCACGGCAGTTACATTTGCAATTCCGCCGGTTAAGTCTTTGTTATATTCCAGATTAAAAGCTGATTTGATTTCGGGAAAATACTCCGATCTTGCTTCTTTAAGGTTGGCTTTCCCGATATTAATGTCAACGCCGGCTATTTTAAGCTCATAAGAGTTGTTTACGGCTTTTCGAACCAAATCGGCATAATAAACCTGCTCGGCATGAGCCTGAAACTGCAAGCCTGAAAACAGATAAAACCCAATCCCGAATATATAAATGCAAATTTTATTCATGTAACAATTTTAGTTTACGATTTGAAATAAGGGAAGAATGTAAAGGCATTTTCACCCTTTTAGATTAACGTTTAAATCAATAATGCCAAGCTGATGAAATCATGTTCATAAGCTCCGAATTTGACTTTACATCGGTAACTGAACCTAAAGAAATGCCGTTTTCCACTGCATATATGTCCATATCCTGAAGAAGTTTGTTTATATCGTTGTTGGTAAGGTATTTACCGCTGTCGAGAGAAATTTTTTCCGTTTGGAAAATATCCCGTTTCCAGTTATCTATTGTGATTTCATCACTGCCTGCCGTATCTCCAAAATCAATATAAAGATTTCCCTTTGTTCCCGGGGCTTCGTAAAATGCTATATCAAATTCGCTTATGCCGTTTTCGAAACAAAGCCGGTCATTTCCGCCAAAATCAATTATTCTGTCTTTGCCGCTGCCTTCGGCAATAATATAATTATCATCTGTCGATGAGGCAGATAACATAAAGTCATTTCCGTTGCCGGGATTGAATGTATTATTGCCGGAACCGCCATAAAGACTGTCATTGCCGTCTCCGCCGTCTAAATAATCGTCCCCTGCTTCAGCGTAGATCGTGTCATTACCGTCTTCGCCATAAATAAAGTCGTCCCCTGCACCCCCTGCGAGCATGTCATTGCCGTTTCCGCCGTAAAGTTCGTCATAATCGCCTCCGCCCCAGAGCATGTCGTTTCCGTCATCACCGTATATAAAGTCAATGCCGTCCCCACCTGATATCAGGTCATTTCCGGCACATCCGTAAATACTGTCATTGCCGTCAAGCCCGAACAAACTATTATTTCCTGCATTGCCGCATATAATGTTATCGAGTTCGTTGCCAATGCCGACAAAACTCTTTTTGGATTCCTCTGAAAAATATAAATTCTCGACATTATCGGGAAGCCTGTAAGAAGCGTTCGCATAAATACTGTCTATTCCCTCGTCAAAATATTCGATAATTTTGTCATCCGCGTTGTCAACTTCATAAAAATCATCGCCTTTTCCGCCGAGCATTATATCGGAACCTTTTCCTCCGACTAAAACATCATAACCGTCTCCGCCGATTATAATATCGTCACCGTTTCCTCCTCCGAGATAATCGTCCCCTCCGTTACCTATAATGACATCTTTACGGGTTGTACCCTCTATATAGTCATCGCTCGATATACCAAAAATATAATTTCCGCCGAGTTTTGCCTTTTGCGAAACACTAAGCGAGTTATACCAGCTCTCGATATTTGCCGAAAAAGAAGGTAAATCAAGATACATAGCAAAATCAACCAGCTTTTTAATCTCATCGTAACCATAAACAACCATAACTCAAAAATCCTCCCTGATTTCATAAAGATAATTTATATTTTTTTATGAATAAAATGCAAAATATATATAAAAATTTAGTATATATTTTGCTGAATAGCAAATTTGTAAAGCAAAAGAGGAAGGATGTCCTTATCCTTCCTCTTTTTTATATTTGAATATAATTAATTGTGCCAGGCTGTCGTGATTATATTCATCAGAGCGGCGTTGTTCTTAACGTCTGCAACGCTTGTGATTGAAATACCGTGACTTGAAGCATATGCCGTCATATCCTGAATGACTCTGTTGATATCGGCATTTGTCAGGAACTGACCGTTGCTGAGCTGAACTTTTTCTATCTGATAATCAGTCCAATTCCAGTAATCAACTTTTGCCTGATCTGTATTTACTGTTGTGCCGTAGTCAATATAAAGATTTTTATTTGACGTATTGTCTCTGAAGAATGCAACGCTTGTTTTGGCTACGCTGCTGTCTAACTTGACTGTGTCTGTTCCTTTGTAATCGCAAATTTCATCGATTCCGCTGCCGGCATAAAGAAGATATGTATCATTTGAAGAGCTGGTTTCGAGCATATAATCATTGCCTGCGCCGCCGTCGATTGTGTTTGTTCCGCCGTAAGCATAGAGATTATCGTTGCCGGCTCCGCCTTTTAACGTGTCATTACCGCTGCCGCCGTACAATGTGTCATTTCCGTCTCCGCCGTCAAGGTTATTAGCGTAGTTATTTCCGATTAACAAGTCATTGCCGGCTTCGCCGTACATGGTTTTGTTGCCGGTGGTATTTTGAGCATCGAGACGGTCATCGCCGGCTCCGCCCTTCATTGTGTCTGTGCCGTTACCGCAGTAGAGTCTGTCGTTACCGTTTCCGCCGTCCATGACATCGTTGCCGTCTTCGCCGTACATTACGTCAACGCCGTCCATGCCGTACATTGTGTCGTTGCCGACTCCGCCTGCGAGCATGTCATCCTTCGCGCCGCCGTATATGATGTCATCGCCGGCTTCGCCCCACATCTTGTATGCGCCTGAGTATGCTCCTGGTATTCTTCCGTCAAGAGTGTCATTGCCGTTGCCGCCTACGAGCTGAGTATTACCAAAGCCCCCATAGAGTGTATCATTACCGTCCATGCCATAAAGTATATCGTTACCCAAACCACCGCCTAAAACATTATTTAACGCATTACCTTTTCCTGTCAGCTGCTGGCCGGCTTGACTGTTTAAATATAAATTTTCTAAGTTATTACCTAATGTATAAGATATTGTGCTGCTTACTTCATCAATACCTTCGTTGGCATATTCAACAATAACGTCGCCTGTGTTGTCAACATCATAGGAGTCATTGCCCTTACCGCCTGCCATTATATCGGCACCCGTTCCGCCGACAAGGACATCATCGCCTGTTCCGCCTATCAGGATATCATCGCCGTCGCCTGCTTCTATCCAATCATAACCGCTGTTGCCGACAATGATATTTTTCCCTGCGTTACCGTAAAGAAAATCGTCAGAATTGGTGCCGAACTGATACGTATAGCCAAGAGCCGCAATCTGAGCAGGTGATAGTGATGAATAATAATTGTAAATGTTTGTGGACAGTGATGTTGTATCCACGTAAGAAGAATTTTTAAGCAAATTCTTAATGTCATCATAAGTGTAAGTAGCCATACTAGCCTCCTTCATCTATTCCGGTACAATTTGTTAATTTCGCATTCAAAGAATATTTCCTATAATTATAAAAAAAATAATATTAAAATAAATGCGTAAATAAATAAAAATCTTAACAAAATTTACATTTAAAGTTTAAAGCAAGGTTATATGTATTTCAATAACACAAAAGAATTTATTGAGTTTTGTGACCTTGAGAAATATGTAAATTAATGTTACAAAATAAGTCTGATGAGAGATATTGCAATGATATCTTTATTCTTGCCGATTAAGCTATGCCAAAAGAGCCTTCCTGTCCGGCTTAATAAAACTTCAAAATAGCAAGCTAAAGAGCATTTTGTCTTTTGATTTTGTTTTTATATAAATAGGGGCAGTTCTATGTAACTTTCATGCGTGAAATTTTGTAATATCACTGTCATCCTCAGTGAGCTTTAGCGAACATGAGGATCTGAAATGCAAAACCAAGACAGATTCTCACGCCCCTGCGGGGCTGAGAATGACACAAAACAGGAATGGAAAAATAGGGAAAGCAACTTGGGAAACAACATAGTAAATCTTTATCCTCAATATGATGTTAAATCGCAGGATAATTCGCCCTGCATCAATCCTTTTGTCAAAAATCATCTTAATTCCGTGACGAATTATAAAAAGCTTCACCGTGATTTGAATAAAATACAAAACGGTGTTGATGTTTTTATAAGGACTATAAACAATACGGAAAAGAAAATTTATAATAATCCCCTTCAAATGTTCTTTGCGGGTGTTATGAGCATATTCCCCGCGTCAAGAAGGCTTGCGCCTATTGAAGATAACGAAAAACAAAATAACAGGTTTAAAGCCTTCGGGCTGGGATTATTGGCTCTGATTAACTTAAAAGAAGACATTAGAGATTTGTTATCAGTGTTCGGCAAAACCAAGAACGAACTTGATAAAGAATACAAGGCTGTTTTTAAGTTCTTTGCCGGCACGCCGGTGGAAAATTGGTTGTTAAAGTCTGAAACCGGAAGAAAAATTTTTTATGATATTGACAAGTCCTTTGGTGATTCATTTGTAGCTGATAAAATTTTGGAAAAATTTAAGATAAAACAGGATTCCATAACAGCCAAGAAAGAAATTTATTATCCTTTGATAAACAAAACAGAAATAATCATTAGAGAAAGCAGAAAATTTGATTGCCCGTTATTAGGAAAAGTAATAATGCTTTCATTGAACAGAATAACAAAACTCGGACTACTTTTTGCCTGCATATTGGAGCTTCCCAAAACAATCAGTGAAGTAAAAAAAGGTAATTACAGGCAGTTGCCCAAATCAGCTCTTAATGTTATTTCTTATTCTTTATTTGGAGCAGTAACTAGTTCGCTTTTTGCGTATTTATTCGGTCCAGCCGGCTCTGTTTTAGGATTGGGGATAGGCTTTTATATTGGTAATCAGCTTACAAAAAGCGTAAACGGTATATACTAGGGTTTAACTCCTAAAGCTTCTAAAGCTCTGTTACAGTTGTTTATCATACTATTCCAACCGTTCGGAAGCGCTTTTTTAGCTTCATCTTTTTCATAAAAACTTTTAATGAACTGAACTGTCTTGATAGCTTCTTCTTTTTGCGTTTTACCGTAAACAACGTAAGTCATACAAAGGCAATGCAGTTTTTTGGATAATTCATTCTTATTCAAATTTGTGCATATTGCTTTTATTTCTTCAAGTGTGTAATAACCCTTAAAGTTAACATTATTAACTTTATTAACCCTGACTGTCGGATAACTGACTGCACAAATCATTTTACCTTCCTCTAATCTCACATTTTTTACCGTCATCCTGAGCGAAAGCGAAGGATCTCAAGGTTGGAGATATTGGGATTCTTCGGGCTGAGCCCTCAGAATGACGATGGTGTGTTATTTGTTTTTGTATTTCTAAATATATAAAACATGAAAAGAACTTTAATTGCCTTTTTATTTAAAATTATGTTAATTAATGTTACGAAAAATGACGGTAAATTTACTCTATTGTTAAAGTAATTTAGCAAAAAGGACGAATAATTTATAAGAAACAAGTGATATAGAAATAATATTCAGGGGGAAATATAAATGCTGCGCAAAAAAGGGCAAAATATATCCGAATACTCAATCGTTCTGGCTCTTGTTCTTTTATCCACAATAGTTGTTTTGTTTATGTTCGGCGGAACAATATCATCATATTTTTCCAAAAACAGCGCGGTATCGGTATATGACGGAGCAGACAGAACTAAAGAAGAGCTGCATTCTCAAAACTTTGATTCTGCCGTAGCGGGCACTACAGCTCTTAAGACAAAAGTTCTCGACGGCTCGGCAAACGGAGACAGCACCGCAGGTTCGGACGGGGAAATCAAACTCGGAATGACGCTTAAGACGCCGGATAAACCCGTATTCGGACAGGTTGTTCAACAGACTGTAGATAATACGGTATATAATATGGGACCTGCTCAAACTTTAAATTATCCCAATGATATTATAACTAATTTTAATAGTTATCCTTCGGGTTTAATAGGATCAACTCTCAATGTCGCTAGCAAACAGTTAGTGGTCAGCTCCGATGCATCCGCCCCCAATGCAAACAGAACACTCCTGTATAACAGCATCCCCGAAACCGCCGCTAACTACACAATGGAAATGAATCTCTCCCTTACGGGGCAGAGCGGAACTGCAGGGCTTGTATTCAGAGCAGAAAACCCCGGCACTAACATGAACGGTTATTCTTTCGAAGCGGTTGACAAAGGCGGAGCAAAAAATCTTACTTTCTTCAAGTGGGTAAATGGAGTCAAAACCGTTATAGCAAGCAAACCCGCAAGCGACTTCGGTATAGACATCAACAATCCCCAGCAGACAAGTCCCATTAACGTAAGCGTAAACGGAGGCGATTTCAAGGCAACAATCAACGGACAAACGTTCTCTGTTTTCGACAGCACATATAAATCAGGTCAGGTAGGAATGAATTTCAGCGGAGATGCCGCGGCAACGGTAAAAGCAATCAAAATGCCGACAACCTAAAGACAACTATGTCTGAAAGATTTTTCCCCCGTTCAAAACGGGGGAGTTTTTTTGGAAAAGAGTTTAATATTTTCTATCTGTGTAATAGTTTCAAACTGTTCTTCATAAAAAAGAGGAGTTGTGTTATTACCTGACATATTCAGATAATTCAGCGCGTGATGCATCATCAGAAGATAAGGCGCGGCAGAAAGGTTTATTTTTGCTGACAGAACGCCGCTTTTATCAAAATATTCAAGACTGCGGTCTGTGCGGCTTAGAGATACTTTCAGTTTGTTTGAGTATTCATCTTCCAGAAGCAGATAATTTTCTTTATTCAGGGCATATTGAGCAGATTTGAAATCAAATTCGGCTCCGTTAGTCATTTTACCGCTGATATGAGCGTAATCTTCGGCTTCATCAGCTAAAAGCTCGCTATAAACGCCCTTGGGCGCGTTCTCTGAATTTCGGAAAGAATATTTTAACAGTTCAACGCTGTTTAATGAAGCAATTTTGTGTCCGATAATGCCGGCAAGATTCAGCAGATGAATCATCAAATCAAGCATAACACCGCCGCCCTGTTCTTTCTCGAAAATCCATTTTCTTTTGAAAAGACTCGGATGACCGCCTTTTAACAGCCTGCCTTCAATGCGTTTAATATTGCCGAGCAAAGGGACATTATTTTTTAATGCATCTTCTATAGCGCCTTGAGTATCATCAAATTCAATTTTCAGCAGATTTCTGTGCGGCATAGGCACGCCGGAAAGTGAAAGCAGACTTAAGGCTTTGTAATAGAAAAAATCCCCGAAAAATAAAGGTTTTGAAGTTTGCCCTACAAGCTTATCCAATTTTTGCAGCTCGGCATCGTTAATGCACATGGGCTTTTCACAGTAGATACCTTTAACAGGGGACAGTTTAAGAAGCTCTTCCAAGTGCCGAAGATGCAAATAGTTCGGTGAAAGTATCAACGCCAGGCTGTCTTTTTCAATCTCTTCAAAAGAACGAATAAAATTTCCTTCAAGAGGTCTTTTATCGGACAAATTTGGGTCAAAAATGCTTAATCGGGAATTTTTACCCAGCAAAAACCGCAGTTTTTCGGAAAGATTGAGATAACCGTTAAATAAATCACCTGCTCCGATAACAAGAATATTTAAATTGTCTAAAGATGCGGCAAATTCATGAGAGAGAGGGGAATCTAAATCTTTGACCTCAACGGCAAAACGTTCGGAGTGGTCTTTTAACAATTCGTAAATGACAGAATGTTTATTTATTGATTTGTTCATTTTGTGTTTACATTTAATACTGTTTAATTATTAGATTAGCAAAAAATTATTTTGATTATAAAAAAATTGAAAATGCGGCAAAATTTTCTTGCCACGATTGTTAATATTAAGTAATGTTATTAAATAAACCTGTTTTTATAATTTTAATAATTATCGGAGTTTAAAATGGAACAGTTAAAAAATTTCATAAGTACATTTTACAGTGTTTATTTTTCACTGCTAAACTATTTAGGCAAAAGCGATTTGTATTTAAGGTTGTTTAGATTGCCAAAAGTCAAATCATTCGGCAAGTTGTACTATTATCTGAGAAGAAATACGTTTGACCGGACTTATTTTATGGGCAAACATGTCCTGAAATTCCCAACCGACCTGTGGACTTATCAGGAAATAATTTATGAGAAAAAACCCGATGTCATTGTTGAAACAGGGGTTTTTCTCGGAGGCAGCACTTATTATTTTGCAAAACTTTGCCAAATGATGGGACACGGCAGAGTTATAGCTATTGACAGCTGTATAGACAATGCCGACCCGGATCTTGATCATATGTCCAACGTTACTTTGATTGAAGGTGACACAAGCAAACCACAGCTTTTTGAAAGAATTAAATCCCTTATTAAACCCGGCGAAAAAGTTATGGTTATTCTTGATTCAGACCACGATGAAAATCATGTTTATACCGAAATGAATCTTTTTTATCAGCTGGTTTCGGACGGACAGTATTTAATCGTTGAAGACGGGAACATCAGGGATGTTTACCCCGCGTTATTTAACAGAGGACCATACAACGCAATAAAACGATTTTTAAAAGAAAGAAAAGAATTTGTACCCGATTGGTACAGAAACAGATTTTTGCTTTCGCACAGCCCTTCGGGTTATTTGCTGAAGGTTAATAATGAAAATACGCAATTGCGGGAAGGTTATAAAAATGAGCTTGATATCTTAAGACCTTTATTTTTATGGCTCCCGGGTCAGCCTTTCAGCTCTGACGCCCCTTGGTGCAGCAAAATTAATCAAAATAAAAAACAATAACCATAAAACACTCTTATTAAATACAGTTTTAAACTAAGGTTAAGCATTTGTGAACTATTTAGAAATTTTTATCGATTACTGTAAAATAAATAATTATCGTAAATAAAATTGAATAAATGCAAAAATCAGATACTTCCGTCAAGGATAAAGAAATAATAAATCAAATAAACAGGCTCAAAAAATCCGGCAAGTTTGAGAAAGCAGTGGAGTTTTGCCGTTCAGTTATTGAAAAAGACCCGTCTAATGCTGATTTACATATTAAGCTCGGTGATTTGTATCTCGAGTGGCATCTTGATATTTATCAGCACAGACAGTATCTCGACGAAGCCGTCACGGAATTCCAAATGGCGCTGGAGACTTATCTTAAATCTGCCCCGCTGCATTATAAAATTGCTTTGGCTTTTTATTACAAGGGCGAGTTCGATAAATCGGCAAAACGTCTCAAAACCGCTCTCGAGTTGGACAATAAATTTTATGAAGCATATTATTTAAACGCAAAAATTCTCACAAAAAAAGGACAGTTCACTGAAGCTATAGAACTTCTTGAAAAAGCAATAAAATGCGGGGGCGTAAAAGCCGCAAGGGCTCATTATCTCTATTCCGTCTTATATAAATACCGCTCCGGAAAGGATATAGGACTGAAATTTAAAGCATTTTATCATTTTTGCGCCGCAGCTCTTAAGCTGATTTTTGACAAACATGCCTTAGGCTCGATTAAAAGAAGCATTTCTTATGCGAAATTTATTCCGATTTTAACAAAAGGATATTTTCTCGAAAAATCAGGGAAATTTGACGAAGCAATCGCACTTTATCTTAAAGGCATTGAGAAAGCTCCGAGATTTCTGTTTTTTTACATTGTTCTCGGCGATGTTTACAGACAGACAGGGCGATTTTACGATGCGGTCAACGAATACAGAATGGCTGTTTGGGTTGACAGCACAAACCCTGTCGGTTACAGGTCTTTGTGCACCCTATATGAAGAAGCCGGAGATTATGACAGCGCCATAAATGTCTATAAAAAACTGATAAACCTTCAACCGACAGATGCAACATATTACAGTAATTTGGGCAATCTTTTTTACCTGAAAGGCGAGCCACAGTTTGCCGTCTCCTGCTATCAAACAGCAATAACCTTGAACCCCAACAAAAACTGGACAAGCATTGTTGCTCAAACGCTGGGCTTTATTTTGCAGGAATCCCGGGAAAATTATGATGCAGCCATTGCTGCTTATCAGACAGCCGGTATTTTAAACCCAAGTGATATTGATGTCTATATAAGCCTTGGAAGCGCGTTTTATGAAAAAGGCGATTACGGCAATGCGTTGACAGTTTACCGCTCAGCGTTGGAAATTGCCCCTGAAAATGCGAGAATTCACTGCAATCTTGCTTACCTGCTCTGGGGTAAAGGCTATCTTGACGAAGCAATTAAGGAATATGAAACCGCAATCAGATTAGATCCCGAATATGACATAGCTTACAATAACCTCGGCGTTATTTATCTCGATGATTTGGGCAAGGTCAAAGAAGCAATAGAAATGTTTGAAAAAGCGGTTAAATATAATCCTAATTATGCTCTTGCCAACTATAATCTTGCCAGATCTACGGCAATCAAGGGTGATAAAGTCACGGCAGCCAAGCTCTACCGAAGCGCGCTTGAATTAAATGTATTTTCGGGCGAGCTAGACAGCAATGAAATTAAATTGAGAATTGACGAGCTGTTTAATTAATTAGGCTTTTTAGTAGAGGAAAATCAGTCGTTTTTTGGTGTAATCTTATAGATAATCGTTAAAATATTTTTGGCATGAGGTTTTTTGGGGAAGAAAAATGAGAAAAATCATAAAAAAAAGAATAGTGTTTATGCTGGTTTTTGCGGCAGTTTGCATATCTCTTGATACAAATCATCAGGTATTTGCGGCTAAAGCAAAGAAAATGACACAGGAAGAATTTACACAACTTTCGAATAATATCGCTTTGCTGACTAAAAAAATCTATGCTAACGGTTTATTCTCACCAAAAGATAACGAAAATCTCATAGATGCCAAAGAAAAGCTCGATACGGCTTTGCTCGGAGGGGGCGGGAAATTTGACCTCGCTCAAGCATATTATAAGCTGGCTTACGTATACCGCAACCGCGAATACAGAGATGATGCGATTGAATGTTATCAAACAATTCTTGAAAACTTTCAGGAATCGCCGTATTATTTAAAATCTGTCACCGAGCTGAAAAAAATGGGCGTAAAAGTAGCCAGCCCGACCGAAGAATCAGCATCAGAAAATTAATTTTCTAATGAAAAAAAAATTATTATTCATAATATTTTTCCTGTCATTTTTGTTCAGCCAAAATGTCCATGCATTTGCAAAAAATTCAACTGAAATATCATTTGACAAAAAAATCGGTCAGATGATAATGACAGGTTTTCAGGGAACAAAATCCTCTGACAAAGATGTTAAAAAACTTTTGAAATATATAAAAAAAGGACAAATCACAGGAGTTTTGCTCCTTAAATACAACATTGAGAACCCAAATCAGCTAAAAGTGCTTGTTTCACAACTTAAAACAGCCGCAGATGATAATCTGCCTTTGCTTATTGCGGTTGACGAGGAAGGCGGAAAAGTTCAAAGATTAAGTTCGTCAAACGGATTTCATGATTTCCCCTCTGCAAAAGTAATTGCCCAAAACAACACTCCTCAGCAGGCGAGGGAAATATATTCCGATATGGCAGAGATGCTCAAGGAAACGGGGATTAATTTAAATCTTGCGCCGTGTGTTGATATCGATAACCCGAACTCACCCGCAATCGGCAAAAAAGAAAGAAGTTTTTCCGATGATACGGCAAAAATAGTTAATTATTCAGAGCAGTTTATCGATGCGCATAATGAAAAACATGTTTTGACGGCTCTCAAACATTTCCCAGGGCATGGCAGCGCTTTAGCAGATACTCACCTTGATTTTACAAATGTTACTAATACTTGGAACGAAAGAGAATTAGAACCATACTCGGAATTAATAAATAAAAATAAAGCATCTGTTATAATGAGCGCGCATGTTTTTAACAAAAACATTGACGATAAATATCCCGCATCATTATCTTATGAATTTGTTCAGAAGATTTTAAGAGAGCAACTCGGTTTTAGCGGAACTGTTATTACGGATGACCTGCAAATGGGGGCAGTCAGCAAAAATTACGGTTTTGAGGAAACAATAATTAATGCCGTGAATTCGGGAAGCGATATTTTGCTGTTCGCCAATTATTTTAAACCCGACGTGAAAATCCCGGTTAAGGTTAAAAATATAATCCTTAAAGCAGTTAAAAACAATAAAATCAAAAAAGAAAGAATTGAGGAATCATACCGTAGAATCAAATCATTAAAAGAGGCTTTAAACGGTTATAATAATAACTGAAATTAACTTTTCGAGGTTGAAAAAGTGAGTAAAAAAGTATGCATTGCAGTGGTAGGTCTTGGACTGATTGGCGGTTCAATCCTAAAAGGACTTAAAGATAAAGGTTTTGAACTTTTGGGGGTATCAAGGAGCAAAGATACAGTTGCTAAAGCTCTCGAATTGGGAATAGCCGACCTTGCCTCAACTGATTTGGATGTTTTAAGCAAAGCCGATGTTGTTTTTATAGCAACGCCAATGAATATTATTAACGAAACAATCATAAACACTGCAAAAGTTGTTAATCCAGAATGTATTATAACCGACTGTGCTAGCTTGAAGGGCTTTGTGATTGATTTTGTGAATAATCAAAATATAAACGCTAAATTTGTCGGTGGGCATCCTATGGCAGGAACTGAAAACAAAGGCATTGACAGCTCCGACAAAAATCTTTTTGAAGGCGCAAAATGGGTTTTAACTCCTTCCAAGCACTCAAATCAAAAAGATATCGCAAAACTCGAGAGTATTATTGAACTGTTGGGAGCTAAAACCTTATTGGCGGATGCAAAAGAGCATGACACGGCAGTTACTCTTATCAGCAGACTCCCGCTTGTGATTAGCCAGGCATTATTCGGTTTTGTCAAAGATTACCCCGATAAAAATATCTCGGAGCTGGCTCTTAAACTAGCCTCAAGCGGTTTTCGCGATACTACGAGACTTGCCGCAACCAACAGTGAACTTGCACAGGATATGTTTTTAAACAGTCAAGATATTCTTGAAGATGCCTGCATAGGTTTCGAAAAATATTTTCGTTCTTTGTCGGATATTCGCGCTAACGAACAGGAATTAGCAGAATTTTTAGCAAAAATTTCACAAGAACGAAAAAAAATGTATTGTGAACAGGGCAAGAATGTTTATAAGTGTTAATCCTGCTTATCAAAAAAAATCCTTTTTATTATATTCTCAAGCTCCTGAATTGTATTGTCAGAGAGCATGTTAAAATAATCTTTGCGTTTTGCTTCGGATAAAATTCCGTTATTTTGTATTGTTAAATTTATAAACAGATTAACAAGCCTGTCAGGCATTTCAATAATATCTTCCATTTCAGACTTTGCTTTGTCATAATTTACTAAAAATTTTATTTCTTTTTCA
>CAZXPD010000036.1:0-25316 GCA_964643065.1 uncultured Gammaproteobacteria bacterium
ATTATAGCTTATTATTGTTATACAGAAAAGATTATTTCAAGTTTTTTTTCATATATTCTTTAATTTCGTTCATATTTTTTTTAAGGGACTGCGAATTATGCAAATGAACCGCCAAAAGAACAATAATAATCAGCCCGATAAAATTTGAAACAACTGTCAAATAAAGCAAAATCATGCCTATTTCATACATGCCAAACATAATAACCTCCGGTTATTGCTGCTTGTAGATTGCAAACCCTGCTGAAGGCAGGCTTAAATAAACGGACTTGCCGTTACGCTCTTCAATCGGGAGAGTTTTGCCGATTTCGTTTTTATCGGTGGAATAGATACAGACAAAATTCTTGCCTGCCGGGTTTAATTCACTGTCTATTGTTACCCACGCTTGGCGAGGTGTGTTGTAATCCGTATTGATAGCCAATAATATTTCCTGATTGTTGAATATTCTTGACCACGGCACAATTGAGCGCATCTCTCCGCCCATCATCTGCGGATATCCGAAATTGCTTCCGTCGCCTGAAATCGGTCTTAAATACTGCCTGCCTCTTCGCAGAGCCATGTATTCGTTCCTGATTTGAAGTATTTCGGAAAGCTGTTTATAAACATCTGTTTCTTCATTGAAGAAATGTTTGTCTTTTGTTCTGAATGCTCCGAATTCGCCGCCGAACATGGTTTCTCTAATGTACTTGTCATGCCCGCCGTTACCGTCGAATTTTTGTTCCGTTCCGTAATAAATACAGGGAATACCAAGCGTCATTACATTAAGTGCTAAGGCGTTGAACAAGAGTTTGCATGCATTGGTTTCGGCGCAGAACCTTGCTTTGTTTGAACCTTTGCTCACCTGATCATGGTCATTGAGCATAGTTATGATTTTGTCCTTAAACCAGACGTGAGAATTTTTATTGACCAGTACGGAATTTCTAAACAGGTCGAAGTAATCTTGCGGATTTCTCCAGCCTTTGACCATATATTCCATTTTGTCCTGCACGTCGTCTATTCCCAATGCGGCGCTAAGTCCTGTAATTTCCAGCGTGTTGTAGGCATGGGTTCGTCCGCCTGTTATTTCACCTATAAGATAAAAATTTTCTTTTCCTATTGATTTTGCGAATTCTTGGATACATGATGCAAAATATCTGACGGCGCCCGGGTCCATATGCTTAACCGTATCAACTCTGTAACCGTCAATATCAGCATAAGCAATCCAGTATTTGTAAACCTCGCAAAGAGCTTTTAGTGCCGGTGAAGGACAATAATCATCCGCACTGCCCCAACCGAGATTTACGTCTTTTAAATCGAAAAAGTCGCCTTCGTAATATTCAGGATTATTGTCCCAGTTTACAATACGGCATTTTTTTGTGTAATTATCCGGATTTTGGAACTCCGAGGGCCAGATTGCCCCTGATGGCCAAGCCTCGGGATTAGTATTTAAATCAACTTGTTCAAACGGGATTGACGGGTTTCCAGTTTTGTCGTTAAAACCCTTAACGCTTTGAACGTTCCCGTTATAAACCTGATTGTTTTCGTAGCTGAAAACATTTCCCGTATGGTTCAATATTATGTCGAGAATAACATTGATTCCCATTTTATGAGCCGACTGAACCATTTTTTTTAAATCTTCACGGGTGCCGAAATGCGGGTCTATGTTAATAAAATTTTGTATTCCGTATCCATGATAGGTTTCTTGAAACTCAACCTGTTTAAAAATAGGGCTAACCCACAGTGCTGTTATTCCCATTCTTTTAAGATAGCCGAGCTTGGTTGTCAGTCCTTTAAGATTTCCTCCGTTCCATCTCTCACCGTATTCCATCCATCTGGCTTTTTCTTCATCGTCAGCAAGAGCATTTCCGTTGTCAGATTCTTTATAAGGCGCGGTTTTTCCGTTTATAACATTATTCCCTGAATTGTCGATGTATTCGTTTTCATTTCCGTCGGAAAACCTGTCCAACATTAAAAAATATAGAACTTCATCTTCCCAAGCCACTGGTGAAGGCTTGTATTTTGTATTTGAGGTTAATTCGTTAAAATCAATTTCGGACAGACTTTTTTCAATTTCGTGTACTTTTGTAGCCATAAACAATCCCCTTTTTATAAACTTCAAACTTTAACGTATCCTGATTATTGTATTTATTTTAAAACAAAATAGAAAGCATTAAAGATTATTTTTTAAAATTTTGTTTAAGTCTGACAAACAATTTATCCGCTTCTACAAATATTATTATTGTTGAAGCCAGAAGAATTGATTGGGTCCAGGTCAGCGCATCTTGTGTCGTTGTATGAAAAATATACTGGAACGGAGGAAAAATCAGAATGCTGATTTGAGCTAAAACTGCCACAGTCAGACTTATTGATAACAGCGGGTTTGAAAACGGGTTCATTTCAAAAATTGACTTTTCAAATGAGCGGGAATTAAATACATGGAAAAACTGGAAAAAAACCAGAGTATTAAGTGCAGTAGTTCTTGCATAGGTCAAATCATAACCATGAGAGAGTTTATACTGGTATAGAAAAAGCGTGCCTGCCCCTATTACGATTGCACCAAGAATAATACGATTGAATAGAGCGAAATTTATTATACCTTCATGGTTATTCAGTGGTCTGCGTTTGGTTATATGTTTTTCTCCCGGTTCATATGCAAGCGCAATGTCCTGCATTCCGTTCGATACAAGATTTATCCATAATACCTGCGTTGCCAGAAAAGGAAGAGGCAAACCCAAAAGAAGACAAGAAATTATTACTATCGGTATACCTCCGTCTGATCCCAACAGAAAATAAATGACCTTTCTTATGTTTTCAAATACAATTCTTCCGACTTTTACCGCTTCAAATATTGATGCGAAATTATCGTCCTTCAATACCATGTCAGAGGCTTCTTTGGCAACATCTGTTCCGGCTTTCCCCATTGCCACGCCTATGCTTGCCTTTTTTAACGCAGGAGCATCATTAATTCCGTCCCCTGTAACGGCAACAACGTGTCCTTTTTGTTGAAGCATCGTAACTATCTTCAGTTTATGTTCAGGAGAAACTCTTGCATAAACTGCGACATTTTCGATAATATTCAGCAGGTCATTTTCGTTCATTGAATCAAGTTCCTGCCCTGTCAAAACTTTTTTATTTTCCCTTAGTATGCCGACTTGCCGGGCAATTGCAACAGCTGTGCTTCTATGATCCCCGGTCAACATTACTACGTTTATTCCCGCATTTAACGAATTTCTTATTGCTTCAACAGCATTTTCTCGCGGGGGATCAATAATCCCTTGGAATCCGACAAATTGCAGGTTATTAGTGGCTTGTGTCTCAAGATTTACATCCCCGTTTTCGTAGAATTGAATTTTTTTGATACCAAATCCCAATACCCTTAAACCCGAATCTGCCATGTCGGTTTGGTGTTGAACCAACAGTTCATCATTGTCCAGAGCGCAAAACGAAAGAATTTTTTCCGGCGTGCCTTTAACAAACAAAACATACTCATTAACTGTCTTGTACAAAGTAGCCATGTATTGTCTGTTGGAACTAAACGGCACTTCATCTACAAGTTTATACTGAAATTCCTGTTTTTCTATATTAATTCCGAATTTGGCTGCTGCAGTGATTAAAGCTCCTTCCGTCGGATCACCTTCTGTTTTCCATTCTCCGTTTTCTTCATAAACAACCGAGCTGTTACAAAGAAGTCCCGTTAAAAGAAGGCGGTAAATATCTTCGTCATTTTCAGATACTTTTTGCTTGTTTGCAAATATTTCCCCATCCGGCTTATAGCCGATGCCGCTGAATTCATAATACTTTCCGTTTGCATAGGCTTTAGTAACAGTCATCTGGTTTTCGGTAATTGTCCCTGTTTTATCCGTGCATATAAAATTGCAGCTGCCAAGTGTTTCAACGGCAACAAGCCTCCTTACTATTGCATTCTTGTCTGCCATCTTTTTTAGTCCGACAGCCATAGCTATCGTAACTACAATCGGTAAGCCCTCAGGTATTATTGAAACAGCCATACTTATTGAAAATAACATCATTTCAGATATGGACAATCCTTTAAAGATGCCGATAAAAAATACAATCAGCGACAAAATCAGTGAAATCAGCGCAATAGAAATACTGAAATTTTTAAGCTTCTTTTGCAGGGGCGTTTCTTCCCTTTCCGCTGTTTTAACTACATGACTGATTTTGCCGAGTTCTGTCTTTTCGCCTGTGCTGACTACAATACCTTTGCCCTTTCCGTGTGTGATAATTGTCCCCATAAAAGCCATGTTTGTTTGGTTCATGACAGGTATGCTTTCAGCGTCCACTACTTTTGTATTTTTTTGTACGGGAATTGATTCACCTGTAAATGCCGATTCGTCAATCTCAAGTTCTTTTTGTTCAAACAGCCTCAAATCAGCCGGGACTTTGTTTCCGGCTGTTAAAACAACTATATCGCCGGGAACTAATTCAGAGGAATCAATTCTGACTTCCAAGGAGTTTCTAACTGCTATAGCCTTCATTGCGGTAAGTTTTTTTAAAGCCGACATAGCCTTTTCAGCTTTGTATTTTTGGACAAAACCGATTATCGCGTTTAGAATAACAACTATCAATATTGCAGCTGTGTCTATATAATGATGAATAACAACAGTAAAAACTGCTGCGATTAACAAAATGTAAATTAACGGATCGGCAAACTGACCCAATAAAATTAGCAAAACCGGTTTTTCTTGTTCCGGTCGAAGGCTGTTGTAACCGAATTTTTTCAGTCTGATTTTTGCTTCGGTATCCGAGAGCCCTTTTTCATTTGTGAAAAGCTCCTTGAATACCCGGTTTATTTGTTTGTTATAAAACATTACAATAAATACCTTTTTAATGGTATTTTATCATACTGATTGTTTATAATATTTTCGCTTGCTAACCAACACATTAATCATGATTTTTATGCATAAAAAAACGGGCTATTGCCCGTCTTTTTATTTATATATTATGCCAGAGCTTCATTAAACTGGCTGATAATTGAGTTTCCGTCATTTTTTGCTTGAGTTGTTTCATCTGCTTTTGTCTTATCATCGCCTGTAAGTAATTTTATAATTTTTTCAAGTAATTTTATTAATTTGTTGTCTTTTTCTGAATTATCATCTTTTTCTTCAGCTTTCTTAGATTCACTTTTTTTCAAGAGTTTTTCTAATAACTTAATCAACTTGTCAAGTAAGTTGTCGCTGTCAGATTTGTCTTTTTTATGGCATTTATTCGAATGGTCGTGTTCTGTTTTGTTATTTTTCTGGTGTTCTTTAACTTGCTCAGATTCAAATATGCTTTTTGATGCCTCATCGGTTGAGGAGCTTCCGGTTGCCGCGGTCTGAGCATCAGTATTTGTGTTAACTGATGATGTTACGGTTTTCCCGGCTGTGTCAACTGCTGTGTTATTTTGAATTATCATTGCAACCTCCGTTTATTGTCTGTCTAGTTAAAAGAGAGTGGATATTAATATAAAAACAAAAAAAATATATATATTGCTAAAGAACTATATAAAAAATATATATTTTTTACATAACTTTATACAATGTTAAGAAGAAGCAATATATTGCGGTGTTTCCATGATGAGTTTATTATATAATTAATCAGCAATTATAGGATTGATGCATTGAGCGGGTCATATACACCTTTTTACAGAAAATACAGACCGCGGAAATTTGACGAAGTTGTTGGGCAGGAAGCGGTCGTTAAAACACTTTCAAATGCCATTGAACAAAATCGGGTAGCCCATGCTTATCTTTTTTCAGGTCCCAGGGGTACCGGTAAAACTTCTATTGCCAGAATATTTGCGCAGTCGTTAAATTGCCTGAAAGGTTCATCGGTTAATCCTTGCGGGGAATGCGCCAACTGTTTGTCCGTGAGAGCAGGCAATGCCCCCGATGTTATAGAAATCGATGCAGCAAGCAACAGAGGCGTTGAAGATGCAAGAAATATTCTTGAAACTGTCCAATATGTTCCTATTTCCGGAAAGTATAAAATATACATAATTGATGAAGTCCATATGCTGACAACGGAAGCATTTAATACATTACTTAAAACTCTTGAAGAGCCGCCCCAAAATCTTGTTTTTATCCTTGCAACAACAGAATTTCACAAAGTATTAGAAACCATTCAGAGCAGGTGTCAGAGATTTGATTTTTCCAGAATTAATCAGGATTTGATTTTTAACCGTTTAAAGGAAATTGCGGACGTTGAAAAACTTAATATTGATGAAAATGCACTTTCGCTTATCGCTAAAAAATCATCCGGCGGATTAAGAGATGCTCTTGCTCTTTTGGATCAGGCAAGTATATTGGGAAACGGCGATAAACCTGTAACTGATACGGATGTATTGTCGCTTCTGGGTATTGTCAGTGATGATGCTCTCAGAAGTCTTACTGATGCAGTGGCTGATAAGTCAGTAGGTAATCTTTTATCTCAGCTTTATAAATTGATATCCGACGGTAATGATCCTCTGCAAATATTGCGCGGTATGATTTTGCATTTTAGAAATTTGCTTGTTATCTCTGCGGCAGATTTTTCTGCAGCCGAGAAGCTGCTTGAGGAAGCTTCCAAAAACACTATTGAAAAATATTTGGAACAAAGCAAAAAATTCGAACCCGTTGAGTTAATACAGTTTATTGAAAAATTGTCGGGATATGAAAAAGATATTAAAATGGCATCCTCACGTGTTCTGTGGCTCGAAATAGCTTTAATTTCAATTCTTCACCGAGAGGATATAAATACAATCAAAAGCCTTAGCGAAAGAATTACCGCATTGGAGAATAAGTCACCGGTGACTAATACACCCGTTTCATCAGGACAAAAGACCTTATCCCCGCTAAAGCCTATTTACAAACAAGACAAAGACACCGTTTCCGAACAGAAGGAAATAAATAACAGATTGGATTCTAATTCAAATTCTCAACAGACAGTTCAAGAAACGCATAAACCCGCAGCATCCGGCGAAAATTATTCTTGGGCTGCATTTTTGGAAACCGTCGAATCGACACCTATTCGTGCGCTGTTAGCTTCCCGCGCAACTGTTCTTGAATTTAATGAGGAGAAAGTTGAAATAGCATTTAAACAGGAGATATTTGTTAAACAGTCCCAGGAAAAACATCGTTCCGCATCTTTTGATAAAGCATTATTAAAATATTTCGGAAAATCCCCAAAAGTTATTTATAAGGTAGTTCAGTCAAACGGCGTGAACGACCAAGAGAAAACAGATAATATCAATAAAAAACCTGCTTTATCAGCTAATACCAAACCGGAAAAACATGTAAATATTCAGTCCGTTTCTGCTGAGAAATATGAACAAATTACCCAAGATCTCGAGATTCCTGAAAAACTCAATGAATCTTATACAGATCAACAGGCGGATACCGAGACATATGATGAATCATATGATGATATAGAAACATCCGTGCCTGTTGCCGGAGCTTTGCCAATACCGGCTGATATTCCGGAAGAAGCAAGATATGTCGTCGATTTGTTCGGCGGAAAAATTATAAACTGAATTAGCAAACTTTGCTTGGAGTATAGACAAGTTTGTATAAAATATCTAAAATTTGCTCGCTGTAATATTCTTTTTTGTTCTCGAACAAAATTTTAAAAGCGGCTTCTGATGTTATAGGCTGACTGTAAACCCTGTTCGATATAAGGGCATCATAAACATCGACAATTTTAATAATTTGAGAAATTATTGAAATCTCTCCGTTTTTTAGATTTCGGGGATACCCGCTGCCGTTTAAATTTTCATGATGCTCTATAGCCGCTCTGGATATGATATCCGGCAAATTAGTATTCTCCTGAATGAGCTTGAATCCAAAATATGAATGCTGTTTGATTCTTTCAAATTCATAAGAACTTAATTTACCCGGTTTATAAAGGATATTTTCAGGGATTTTGACTTTGCCTATGTCGTAAAGGATGGCAGCTAAGCATAAGTTTTCAAGCGCTTTTTCCGAAAAGTTAAATGTAAGTCCGATTGAAGCACACATTGTACAAACATTAATAAAATGACTAAATGTATATTGATCTAAAACTCTCAGATTACAAACAGACGGCGTTTTTTTAATATTTTCAAAAACCTGCATTATTATGGAATTCGATAATGTCTCGCACTTTTGAATATCAAACGGTTTACCGTCTTTTGTTTCGATAATAAGTTTTTTAGCTGAAGTAACAAGCGATAATTGTTTTTCAGGAGTCAGTATAGAAACAAATTCACTGTTATTGGATGTATTTACCGGCTCAACCGTAAAGTAATTAATGTAGTCAACTTTACTATACTGGTAATTGCGTGTACCCGAATCAGATTCAATACTAACAGGCTTAATATGTTCCTCTGTATAAATTTCAGGCTGAGTTGCCGTTATTTCTCCGTTATTTACGGGCGGAGAAAAATCCAAATCCTCTTTCCTGTAAAATTTACCAAAACTCAGCTGCATTAATAACCCTGGATTTATTGCATCTTCTTTGCTGTAAAGAAGGTCTCCATCCTCGTTGTACAAATCATAAGGGAACTTTTCAAAACCCTGAAGCTGATATATACTTACTTTCTTCATTAACTTCCTCTATAAAATTCATATTTATAAAATTAATTATTATTCTACAATATTCCACCCGAATGCGCTTTTAAAAACACCGGGCTCTATAGATATTAAGATTTGTTTCCTAACTAAATAATTTGCTCGCGAAGAAATTTCTTTAAGCTCGATGCTCTCAAAGGACTTACCGCTTTTAGGCTGTTTAATATTATTCTCTATAAGATAGTTCTTAATCTCTACAGTTGCAGCAATACCCGAATTGAATACAACTGCTTTAAATATTTCATAATTCAGATTATTTTTGCATCTTAAATAATTTTTAACTTCCGAAACAGCTTTGTCAGGAAGAAATATTTCACGTCCTTGTGTCTTAACGTCCGAAAAGGTATCATATGATTGACGTGATGAAACGTTATTATTGTTAATAAATTTATTATCGGATTTAGAATTATTACGTTCAAAACTTGTTAAGTCCATGTTTTCTGAGAGATTTTTCAGACTTAAGATAAGAGATGATATTTTAAATCTTTTATTTTCAAGTTCGTTTAGTCTGTTTACGCATTGTTTTAAATAGTCAATTTCGGGCTGGATTTTAGTCAGTTCACATTCAGCTTCTTCTATAAGATTTCGGATTCTGCTCGGGTTGACAACAGAAATATTTTCGTTAACGCTTTGCATAATTTAGTCCACATATTTATATTATACGTTTTAAATTATTATACATTAATGTGAATTCACGGGAAATAATTCAGAGCAATATTTTTACAAATGCTTAATATTTTATTTTATGTCGAAACCATACAGCGTAAACTTTAGAGAACGTAATTAGTTTATGAATTGTAATAACTTTTTAATAATTTACTGCTAAAATAGCAATTTTTTGCATATTTAGGTTTATATTAGAATGAAAATAAAGAGGTGAATTATGAGAATTAACCCGTTAAATCTAAACAGTTATTCATTCAAAGCAGTGAAAATTGAGAATATTAAAGAAGATATTATCAATAAGAAAATAAAAGATATAGCAGGGTTTCCGAGTTTTCCGAAACATATGCAGGTGTATTTCGTCAGGTACGCTGAAGGAGCTTCTCACGGGGACTTGTATTTTTTCGGCGGGACACCAAGAGATGAAAAAGATGCATTAAGGCTTATAAAAGAAAGCAATTTGATTACAAATACCATACGACCGACCAAATTCTTCAGGATAAGTCAGGTTAAGGGTTTTGAGCAAATTGCCGAATCAAATAGAGACTTAAGAAATTTAGGAATAGAGCCTAAAAAATTCGATATTGAGCTCGTGAAAAAGATAAATATCTACTCGTAATATAACTTTATTGTAAATAAATCTTCATAATATAAATTATTACTGTCAATTATTATTTTCAGGGTTTTTTAATATTTACAGTGGAACGATATCAGGTTAGTTTAAGAGATTTAGACAGCAAAAGGATAACAGGGGCAATAATGTTGCAATCGATAAATAATAGTCCTACTCTTCAGTTCAAAGCAATCAAAATCAGCAGACCATTAACTGACACAGCAATAAGTGATACGATTTTTGAAATAACCCGGTCTAAAGAATTTCCTGATAAGATTAAAATGTTCAGAAGAGCACATAATAGGCAGGTTGATTACATTTTCTTCGGTAATGATAATCAGAGTGAAAATATACTGCATGAATTGTTTCAGGAAAAAGGACTTAGCTCATCTGTAACTTCAAGGTTTATAAATATTGCAGACCGAGATATAGCAGATTTGACCGGTTTAACAATCGGTGAGCTTAGAATGCTTAAAATTTATAAAAAAGATGCAGGTTTTTTCAGGCTCAGAAAGAATATTTCCAAGGCTTTTCAAAGATGGTAGTTAAGTAATTTTTGTGAGGTTATATATGTACATTAATTCAGTTAAAGCAAATCAATCTCAGTCATTTAAAGCAGTAAAAATTGAGCACAGAGATGACTTAGACCGGATGAACAATCCGTTTTGGTTCAAAATGAAAGAGGTCTTAAAATCACAAGAGTATCCCAAGAGTCTGCAAATAATCAGAACCCGTAGATTTAACACAGATTATGATTATATTTATTTGTTTTTCGGACTTCAAAAAAAAGATGAAGATACTTTTATGAAACTTGTTCAATCACAAGATATTAAGGCGGAACAGACTGATTTCTTTTTTATAGGAAAAGACCGCAAAAAAAGCATGCTTAATCTTGAGCCAAAACGCCGTGATCTTTTAGGTTTAAATTACATTGAGCTCCGTAACTGTGAAAAGATCGATCGAAGTTATTTTATTTAGAAGACGTAAATTTAATACTAATTTAAGGATAAGGATATGAAAATTTATTCAATTAAGTCAAATTGTAACAATCACTATAATAATGTATCTTTCGGCGTGGTAAAAATCGAGTTACCTGTAGATGTCTACAACCAAGTTAAAATCGAAGAGCCGTTGCCAAAAGGATTAGTTCAATTTGAAATTAAAACAGGATTGTTGGGCAGAACATATTTGATATTTGGCAAAACAATAGATGCCGAGTGCAAATACTACGACTTAATGAAACAGGCAATAACAAAGATGTATCAGGAAAGAGGCTATGAGGACAAAGAAATAAAAGATGCCTTAAAAGAAGTAATTTCGAAGGACGAAACGATTAGGTTGCCGGAAAAAGAATGCACTTTGACTTATCCAAGTACAAAACTGACATCGGCATTAACACCGGAAGAACTGGAAAGACTTGGCATCTACCCTGATGATGCAGATGATACTATTAAGGATATTTTAAGCTAAATGCCATTATTCTGATATTATTGAATTGTAGTCGCAATCAGAGTAATAATGAATATACTTCATCCTATAATTACTGACGACGGATCTATTTCGCTATACAGCGAAACGGATAACGATATTTATCATTCTCAAATAGGTGCATATACAGAATCGTTTGAAAAATTCATAAAACCTTCAGGAATAATTAATCACGTCAAGGAAAAAAATGACGTGAAAATATTAGACATCTGTTTTGGACTCGGATACAACTCAAAAGCTGCATTAAATAAGATATATTCAGAAAATCCCGGTTGCCATGTCAAAATTGACTGTCTTGATATCGATATCAGTACGTTCTTGTTAGCCGGAATAATCGACTATGAGCAGTTAAAAGAACATGCAATGACGCCGTTTCGTCTATTGACGCAATATATGTCAGAACGACCGGAATTCTATAAAGCATACAAAGACCTTACGGAAGAAATCAAAAAACACACAATTTTAGAGCCTCAATTTGAAGAGTTCAAAAAATATGCTGAACAAAGTTTAAGCGAACCTCAAAATCGCGCGTTTTTACATAATATATATTATCGGACTAATTCGACACGAAATAAAACTGTTCAAAACATACAATATGAGGGAGATAATGCAAAGATTTGTTATTATATAGGAGATGCTCGGGTTGTCATATCAGGCTTAAATGAGCAATATGACTGCATATTTCTTGACGGATTTACCCCGCATAAAGCACCGGCTCTGTGGACTGTTGAATTTATAAAAGAATTATACAGACTTACAAGCAATCATGGGTGTGTTATTACTTATACATCATCGGCAGCAGTGCGAAGCGCATTTATAGAAGCAGAGTTCTTCATATACAGAAGTGAACCTGTCGGTCGTAAATCATCAGGAACCATTGCATTCAAGCATGTAAATGAACATTATGCTGAACTGTCGGATATTGAGAAAGGATTGCTGTTTACAAAAGCCTCAACACCATACAGAGATGATGAGCCTTCTTTGACAAATTTTGAAATACTCAATAACAGGGTATATGAACAGCATAATAGCAGCAAACCCTCTGCCTCACAGTTTCTTAAAAAAATTCACATAAGGAAAGACTGAAAATAGACAATTAGGCATAGTTATTAAAATATTTACAGCATGTAAATCAATTTTGCGTGTAAATCGTATCGGGTTTGCTGATATAATATGTTTTATGAAATTATCCGAAATTTATAACTCAGCCCAAACTGTAATATCTTTTGAGGTTTTTCCCCCCAGAGACGATAATGCAGCTGCATTAAAAGAAAAAGAAAATCGGTTATTTGACGAATTAAGAGTACTGCTTGGATATAACCCTGCTTTCTTGTCGGTAACCTACGGAGCAGGCGGAAGCACAAGGGATAAAACTCTTGATATAGTTAAGCGTATTCAGACAGAGCTTATGTCAACTCCTTTACCCCATTTTACTTGCGTGGGAAGCAGCAAACCCGACGTTCTTGAATATATAAAAACGGTCGAAAATCTGGGCATAGAGAATATTCTTGCGCTTAGAGGCGATCCTCCAAAGGATAAAACTGATTTTGTTCCCGAAAAAGACGGTTTTTGTTATGCGAACGAACTGGTTGATTTTATTAAAAGCAATTCCGGACTTTCTGTTGCAGTTGCAGGATACCCGGAATGCCATCAAAAAGCGTCATGCCTTGATGATGATTTATTGAATCTGAAGAGGAAAGTCGATGCGGGCGCAGATATTGTTATTACTCAGATTTTTTATGATAATTCGTTTTTCTTTAGTTTTGTTGAAAAGGCAAAATCAATAGGGATAAACGTTCCTATTATACCCGGTGTAATGCCGATAACGAGTTTTTCGCAGATTGCAAGGATGATTTCGATGTGCGGATGCAGTGTTCCCGAAAAATTTCAGGCTGTACTGGAAAGATTCAAAAATGATGACGAAGCCTGTAAAGAGATTGGAATTGCTTATTCCGTCGAACAATGCAAGGATCTGCTTAATTTTGGGGTGAAAGGGCTTCATTTCTGCACACTCAACAAAGCATATGCTTCAAAACAGATTTTGGATGAATTGAAACTTTCATAACGATTAATTTAATATTTAATTATCTGCTAAAATTTGAATAAATAAAGTAAATGAAGGTAATGCAATGAATACAGGCAAAATTAGAAATACAACATTTTTCCTTATAGCAGTATGTTTCACGGTTAGCAATAGTCTGTCATACGCTGGAAATGTGAACTTTGACGGTAATGACGGATATAACTTTAACAGCAATACTAATATTCCTATGCCCGGCAACCCAACACCCGTTAACACAGGAAGCAACAATAATTCAAATACTGTATCGAAGCCCAAAACATACACAAACAGTCATTCAAAGGGGTCCGGCTATTCTAATTATAATACTACTAATATCCTAATAAACAGCATGATCCAGGGTTATCAAAACAGCGTTATACAGGCGCAGCAAGCTGAATTAGCAAAAAAACTTGCCGAAGAACAAAAGAAGATTGAAGAAGCAAAGAAAAAGAAGGAAGCCGAAGAATGGCTAAAAAAATATCAAACTGAAACTAAGCCGGTAATACAAAATATTAATGCCCAAGTTAAACCGCTTGATGAATATGATCCGCTACGCCCTAAAATTGAAGGAACCGTTCCGCCCTTGTTGAATTCTCCTAATAATTCCAAAATTCAAATTAAATCAGCAGATGAACCTGACCCAGTTCTTAAGCCGGAAAATACAACAACCGAGAATAAATATTCCGTGGCAATGAGTGAAGGACAGTTGCGTGAAATGTACCTTAATGCCGACAGAGAGCTTATGAAATGCGCTAACCCGAATAATTCTTGTACCAGAGAATATATTGATGCACTTTCGACGAAACGCTCAACAGCAGAATCCGCTTTGGCCATCCATTATAATTACAAATATGTGAAGGGCAATTTCATTAAAAAACCTCAATAAACAATAAAAAAATGGCATAGACTGGATTCGAACCAGTGACCGCGCGGGTATGAGCCACGTGCTCTAGCCAACTGAGCTACTATGCCAAATTTCTAAATTTTCTCTGTATGGATATTATTAAACATCCCCGAAGAAATATCAAGAAGTTTTATAATAATAACAATAAGGGCATAAAATACCATGGAGCTCATAACATAAAACAAAGAGCACTTACCCTTTGCTTTTTTCAAGCAATACTTCCCATTTTGTTATCTGGTCTTTTGCAGCTTGAGAATCAGCAGCATTTGGAGCAAGTTTAATATATTGTTCCATATATTCGATTGCTTTTGTGTAATTTTTAAGCTGACCGTAAACCACTGCTATATTGTAATATACCTTTGAAGAATACGGAGCAAACTTCATCGCTTTCATATATTCGTTCAAACTGCCTTCAAAATCGTTATCCCCGAGGAGAGCTTCTCCTCTCAGCATATATTTTCTGGCATCATCCGGCATTTTAGGAGTATAAGGCATTTCAGCAATGATAGATGTGATTTTATTGAGTATAACTTCTTTATCCTCTTTTTTCAGAGTAGTTGCATATGCCTTTGAAAGTTCATTGATTGCACCTTGATAATCCTTGTTTTTATACAAGTTATCGGCATTTTCGATAAATAACGATGACTTTTCGTTTAGAGCTTCTAACAACAATTCATATTCTTTCCAAATAGGCTTCATAATTTTTGACAACGATGATTCATCAGGCATTAAATTCATGGCTTCTGCTACATTTCCAAGTTTGGCATTTGCCAGAGCTTTACCCAGTTTTACCATATAATCGTCCGAAACAAACGGTATAACGTAATAATATGCGCCATCTTTGTATAATCTATATTTTTCAGTGTTTTCAGAACTTATTTTGTTCAGGATTTCTAATCCTTCCGCGCTTTCTCCTTTAGTTATTTTTGCCAGCCCAAATGCAAGTTGGGCGGAAGGCGCTAAAGGATAAATATTGTATGCTGTTTCAGCATCTTTGTATGCATTGTCAAATTCACCTTTTGCTCTGTATGTAAGGCTCTGTATGCCAAGCAGTTCAGCATAAAAAGGTTTTTGAGAATTACCGATATATTTTTTCCTTGTTAGAGTCTTATCTAATAAAACATGGCTTCTGCTTGTTGATATATTAGGATATCTCCAGATGCTTACCTTTACCTGAGATCCTTCAGGTCCGCTAAGCTCATTTATTAATTTATCTTTTTCCCACCATTTAACAGATAAGCCTTTTGCTTCGTATGTTGGTTTATCATCAACCGCGACGATTTTATCTCCGATTTGAAGACCTTCCTGCTCGGCAGATGACCCCTTAATGACTGAATGCACAAAATATGCTTTATCACCGCTGTATTGGGTTAAATAAGATGATGAGCTCAAATATACTCCGATTTTACCCGTATCTGCTTTTTCGGTGAACGGTTTTAATATCGGAATAATCGGCTCTAACAACCCTGTATTATAAAAAGTCATAGCTTGTAAAATGATTTTGTCATATGTTGACTGATTTGCGCTGTTTATAGCATTAACATAACTCTGAAGCGCCTCTTCATATTTTCTGTTTTTGGCGCATAAATACGCTAAAGTCCCATAAAAAGGCAGTAATTTTGATGTTCCTACATCGTTTGAACTTATGCTTAGGGCTTTTCTCATTGATTCAATTGCTTTATCATAATCTTTTTTCCCGCCCATAGCCAGTGCTAATATATAATATGCAAGTTCATTATCGGTTTTTTCAAGAATAGACTTACCGCAGTGATTTATGGTTGCATTGTAGTCATTTGCTCTATAAGAAAAATATGCCAAAAGTCTTTCTTTTCTGGATTTGTTATCAGTACCGGGATCATATTTGTTGATTAAATCCAGTGCATTGGCTATATAGCCTGCATCATCGTAAAATTGTAAATAAGTAAACATATTGTTTAAATCCGTCCCGGGTTTCAGGGCATTAGCTTTGTTAAATGCGTCTAATGCTTCGCTGTTTTGATTATTTCTATAGTAAATTATTCCAAGCTGAAGATAATATGAACTTTCGTTTGGTGATAATTCAATTGCTTTCTTGATATATTCCATAGCTCCGTCATAATCCCCGGCGCCTGTGTAGGATTTAGCCGTCCAATAATGTAAACTTGCATCATCGGGAAGCTGTGCAAGAGCTGATTTGAATGCCGCAGATGAGATAAGATAATCTCCGCTGTTGTATGAACTTATACCCCAATTTTTAAGATATTCAGGGGTGCATCCGCTTAGAAAAAGGACTGAAATAATCGTAAACAAAAGCAATAACGGGTTGAATTTTTTTGAAAGTTTTGTCATATTCATCCTCCGGAAGAAATTTATTTTGGATTTAGATTATTTTATAATATCGTAAAAGTAGATTATGTCAGAGAGGATAAATAGATATGGGCTGTTTGAAATTCCTTGTTTCGTTAATTGTTAAAGCTGTTTTTACGCTGTTTCTGATTATATTTGCGGTATATTTGTTCGTGTTCGGCGGTTTTAATTCAATCAGAGATTATGTAAACTCCTTCATTAATCCGTCGGAGCAGACCTTGACGGCTAAGGCATCCAAAATAGCAGATTTCAGCAAAGTACCCGAAGAATATCAATTAACTAAAACAATCGATATGCTTGGAGTTCAGGCGGTTTTGGCGCAGAATAAGATTAACAATCAAAAAATGGCTTTTCTGGACACGGGTTGGGCAATAAACCTCACAAAGAACGATATACGCTCAAAGTCAATAGACAAGCAGCTTGTCGCTATCGCGGCAAAGTTCAATACTCCAGCTGTTAAACTCGAGAACCTTCAAATAGTCGGGAAAGGCTACTTTAAGGCATTTGACCAGAGCGTTCCTTATGTAAGAGTCAAATTACACTTAACCGGCACGCCGAACAAGAGTTTTGAAGGGATTCTCGGCGTTGTTGAGGAAAAAGACAAAAAAAACAGTGTCATTATTTCCGTCAATGATGTGGGTAAATACAGTCAGCAGAAGGCAGAGAAGTTTTTTGAGAGTGTTAAGCTCAATTAGATGTTCATGAATAAGTATCGCATTCTATACACAGGCTAAAAATAGAGAATTTTAATGATATTGAATTTAAAAAATAGGATATCAGAAAGTTATAGTAGCAAAAGCCAAAAGATAAGGGTTTTAAGTGAAGTTTGGGTTGGAAGTAATTCATATTGTCCTGCATGTGGTAATAATTTGACTAATTATCAAAACAATAATCCTGCATCAGATTTTTATTGTACAGACTGTGCAGAAGACTATGAATTAAAAAGTCAGAAGACGCTTGCTCTAAAAGTTGTTGATGGTGCTTACAGTACAATGATTGAAAAGTTAAACAGCAATCAAAATCCGAATCTTTTTATATTAAACTATGATTGCGAAAATTATGATATTTTAAACCTTCTAATTATTCCAAAACAATTTTTTACACCTGAAATAATTGAAAAGAGAAAGCCGCTTTCTTCAACTGCCAGAAGGGCAGGATGGACAGGTTGTAATATTAGCTTAAAAGGAATACCCGAAAGCGGAAAGATCTTTTTAATAAAAAATAAAAAACTTGAAAATAAAGACAATGTGATCAAAACTTTTAATAAGACGTATTTCTTGAGAAAGCAAAAAGAAATAAAATTAAGAGGTTGGACGCTTGATATTATGCTCTGTATTGATAAATTAGGGAAAAGAGATTTTACATTGTCTGAAATTTATAATTTTGAAGAACAGTTAAGATTGAAACATCCCGAGAATACCTTTATTAAAGATAAAATAAGGCAACAGCTTCAAATCTTAAGAGATTACGACTATCTTGAATTTATTGGCAGAGGTAAATATAAGGTTCTTTAGGTTATTAGCATGAGACATTTTATTTTTTTGACAAATGAGGGTTATGCACAATCACCTAATGGACAGGAAACTGAAAATTCTCAGGTTCTGGGATATTCAAGTGGAGGTTCATTAAAAGAAGCATTTGATATTTTTATAAATAAAAGCTCTTATCTTTTAAAACAAGGTTATGTTGATATTTTTGCATTGGAATTAAAGAATGAAGTGATGAAATATATCCCTATGAATTGAGCCATTAGTTGGTAGTCAACTGAAAGACCTTTGAGAGAGACATTTGACAATAATGATTATTTGTTATCACTTGTTATGCTGGAAAACGGGATTTTGGAGAAGATTATTTGATATAGCCCCGTGCCGAGTTGCGTAGTACTGTGATATGGAGATTCTTCGGCTGTGCCTCAGAATGAATGCTCTGCGTTGGTTAAGAAACTGATTCTCACGCCACTGCGTGGCTGAGAATGACACAACAGGATTGAGATTGCCGCGCTTCGCCCGCAAAGACGATTTATGCTCAGGATTGACGGTTAGGTGTTGGTTGCTGAATTACGGTTTATTTATTTTTAAAATAAATCATCTCTTGATTAAGTTAAAATATACTTATGAAAACTACAAAAAAAATCCGCATAGGCAATGTCGAAATCGGCGGGGATGCGCCCGTATCTGTCCAATCAATGTGCAATACCGATACAAGAGACGTATCGGCAACGATAAAGCAGATTTTTGAATTGACCGATGCCGGCTGTGAAATCATCAGGGTTGCGGTTCCCGACAGTGAGTCGGCATATGCCCTCAAAGAAATCAAAAGCAAAATCAGCGTCCCGATTGTTGCTGATATTCACTTTGACTGGAGATTGGCAACTGATGCCATGAACTGCGGCGCGGACGCCATAAGAATTAATCCCGGCAACATCGGCAAAGAATATATTAAAACAATCGTCTCATCAGCAAAAAAGAAGCAAATTCCCATAAGAGTCGGCGTAAATTCGGGTTCTCTTGAAAAAGGGCTGAGCTATGAGAATTTGGCGGACAGCCTCGTAAAAAGCGCATTGAACAGCATTAAACTGCTTGAAGATAATGACTTTGACCTCATCAAGGTATCGCTGAAATCCAGCAGTGTGCCTGTAATGATACGGGCTTACGAGAGAATTTCACAGCTAATCAATTATCCGCTCCACCTTGGAGTAACAGAAGCGGGTTTCGGCGAGTCGGGAATCATTAAATCCGCTGTGGGCATAGGGACTTTATTAAGCAAGGGCATCGGCGATACTATCAGAGTGTCTTTAACCGACAACCCTGTTGAAGAGGTATTTGCAGGGTGGGAAATACTCAAAGCGCTCGAACTTCGGCAGCGAGGAATAAATTTCATCAGTTGTCCCACTTGCGGCAGAACTCAAATCGATGTCATAAATCTGGCGCGCAGAGTGAAAGAACGTTTTCGCAATATTACCGTTCCTTTGACAGTTGCCGTTATGGGATGTGCCGTCAATGGTCCCGGTGAAGCCAAACATGCCGATATCGGAATAGCAGGCGGAATTAATGAGGGGTATATTTTTAAAAAAGGCGAAATTATTGCAAAAGTACCCGAAAATGAATTGTTTGCAACCCTTGAAAAAGAGCTTTCCGCAATGATATCAAACTAAACGAATGTGTTGAGCTATTTTATCAGCTGTCTGATTTTTAACTGTATGAATTGACAGCTTGCCATTATTGAAGGCGTAAAATCAGGAACCATTTCCGTAAGACTGCCTTCTATTATCGGCATTGCATCGTCAGCTTTCTTGAGAGCTTTTTGTATCTTGCTGCTTCTGATGAATTCATCGGCTTTCAAAGGCGGGGGCAGTTTGAATTTAACACGCCGAATAGCTGTCAAGAAAGGTTTTGTATTGAATTTAATTTTGTAAATTGAAATCATTAATATCAATATTAAGAATCCGTTTTATCTCATCCCTGTCTTTATTATTTTGCCTTCAGCGATGCTTTAATAGCTTGTGCGGCAAGATTCTCAGTCGATGTGCCATGCTTAGCTCCGAATTGCAGTGCTTTTCTTGCTGCAATAAAAGCTGCCATACTCTGAGGACCTAACCCTATCGTTAGCGGTTCGACTTTGCCAAGTACATCGTCAAACTTCAATAAGGTCTCAGGTTTAACTGCATCGGCTGCACTTTTAACAACCTTTTCTCTTGCAGCTGCGGGAATAAATTTGTCACCATGTTCTAATGCTCTCGCTCCTGCTTGTTTTAACGGTCCGGGGATTCTTGTTGCCGCTGAAGCACCGGCAGCAGCAACATTTTTTGCAATTTTCTGCGGAATACCTGATTTTTGCACAACATTTGCCGCTTTGGCGATTGTTTCCGGGGTTACAACTTTTTCAACTGCTTTTGTAATTAGATAACTTTTAATATTTCCCATTTCTTTCCCATCCGTTATATCTTAATAACTTAGCTTCCTATATTAATAAAAACATAATGCTGTTTAAAATTGCCATTTTTTGCTGTTATATTAACGAATATTAATTTATACATGGATTAAATATTATCCGGGTTCTCATCAGCTTTATTTGTAATTGTTTCCGCTTGCAACGGGAAATCATTGTCAAGCTCAACTACTTTTTTCAAATCTTCAAACGGATCAAAAATTTTATTAGTTATAGCTTTAGTCGCATCATTGTTTTTTATTGAGTCTACCAACTTGGAACCCTGGTCTAACCACCAGTCAAGACCTTCCTTAGGCTTTTCAGCTTCTGCTGCTTTTTGTTTTGTCGGCAAAATAAGATTCTCTCCGGATTTGACTTTGTCATATACAGCTATTGCCGTATCATAGTCTTCCGGCTTATGCATTTCACCTTCTGAATCTGTGTACATTGGTTTAAATACATAATCTTCGTTTGTAAAATGCTGCATTTTATTGTAAAAAACACTTTCTTCATAAACTGCTCTGGCTTCTTTCGTTATATCGTCATAGTCACTATTACCGTAATCCTTGCAGTGCATTTCCAGATGAATAAGCTTATCCGCGAGTTCTCCCTGTGTCATATCCCGAACTTCATCCGAACTCAAACGAATAACAGGAACCTTTTGCTCTTCACCGTATTCATCGGTAACTGTTCCTTCAGCTATAAAAGATTTGCCGGTATTTGCATCAAATGATATCTTCGTATCCTTCAGGTCGTCTATCGATACACTCATCTCAAATCCGTCATTCGTTGTAGGCAGAGTTATTTCACATCCTTCTATGAATTTGAGTGTTGACGATAATTTTGTGTTGAGATCTTGGTCTGTTTCACTCCATTTTACCAATGGAAAATTTCTTGATCTTTCGCTTGTTAATCCGAAATAATCCGTAAAACTCTGCTGCGTTTCAAATACTTTCTCTGCAGCGCTGCCTTCATCAACTTCAACTGCCGCTTTTGTTTTAAAATTAATACCCGCTAAACTTGCCACAGGTTTTGCGTATTCAACTTGAACCATCCTAAATTCCTCCTGCCTAATTACACTGTAAATAATTCCTCTATTTATATAAAAACAAATGGTATGATATTATTGCTAATTTTTTCAATATTATTAATTTTTATTAAGATTTATTTTCAAACAGTCTTGGGTTTGCATTGTTGCTAACTTCCGAAAATTCGGTATTTACGCAAATACAGAGAAAAATTCGAGTTCTAAGTCGATTACAATGTCGTAACTGGAAGTAAAATATAATTGATGAACAATATTTCTTTTGGCGGGGTTATTAAAATGTCCGAATTTAAAAACGTTTACATCAGTGAAATCAGCAAATACAATGGCGAAGAAGTCTGTATCAGGGGTTGGCTTGCAGGTAAGAGGTCAAGCGGAAAACTGCATTTTCTTCAGGTGAGAGACGGCACCGGCTCAATACAGGCTGTTATGTTTAAAGGCGATGTTAACGAAGAGCTTTTCGAAACAACCGATAAAATCTCTCAAGAGTCATCAATCAAGGTTTACGGCACGGTTAAGGAAGACAAACGTTCAGCAATAGGTTACGAAATAGGTGTAAAAAATCTCGAAATAATCAATGAAGCGGTTAATTATCCCATAACCCCGAAAGAGCACGGCGTGGCATTTCTTCTTGAAAACAGACATCTTTGGCTGAGATCTTCAAGACAGCACGCAATTCTGAAAATCAGGCATGAAATAATAAAAGCGGTCAGAGATTATTTCAATGAACAGGGCTTTTTGCTGATAGATGCGCCGATATTTACGCCTGCCGCGTGTGAAGGCACAACGACGCTTTTTGAGACAAAATATTTTGATGAAAAAGCATATTTAACACAGAGCGGGCAGCTCTATATGGAAGCCGCCGCCATGGCATTCGGCAAGGTTTATTGTTTCGGTCCGACATTCAGAGCGGAAAAATCCAAAACCCGCCGCCATTTGACCGAGTTTTGGATGGTAGAGCCCGAAGTAGCATACAATGACCTCAATGACAATATGAACTTAGCGGAAGATTTTCTTCAGTATATTGTTTCCAAAGTTCTTCAAAACAGACGCTCCGAGCTTGAACTGCTCGAAAGAGATATTTCAAAATTGGAAGCAATTCAAAAACCATTTCCTCGTATCAGCTATGATGATGCCCTTGAAATATTAAAGCAGAACGGAAAGGAAGTGCCGTGGGGCGAGGATTTCGGCGGTGATGAAGAAACAGTTATTTCCGAGCAGTTTGACCGTCCGGTAATGATTCACAGATACCCCGCCGAATGCAAAGCGTTCTATATGAAACAGGATACTGACAATCCGAAAGTTGCGCTGTGTGTTGACGTAATAGCTCCTGAAGGTTACGGCGAAATAATAGGCGGCGGACAAAGAGAAGACAGTCTTGAGGTTTTGGAGCGGAAAATCGCAGAACATAATCTCCCGCAAAGCGCGTTTGACTGGTATCTTGATTTGAGACGTTACGGAAGTGTCCCGCATGCAGGTTTCGGCTTGGGTATTGAAAGAACCGTCGCATGGTTGTGCGGGCTTCACCACGTCAGAGAAACAATTCCTTTCCCGAGATTAATGGAAAGAATCAGACCGTAAAGGAGGATAAATTGTCAGATTTCACTGCTAAGGCAAAAGAAATATACTTACAGGGTTATTCTTGCTCGGAAGCAATCATAAGAGCCGCTTATGAAGCGGGTTTGATTAATAAAGACACTGATATTGAAACAATAAATCAAATATCGTCCGCGTTTTCGGGGGGTATAGGGCATTCTGGCTGTGTATGCGGAGCCCTCAGCGGAGCCGAAATAGTTCTGGGACTGCTAAAAGGGAGAAGAGATATTTCGGAAAATCCCACCAATATCAAATCTATGGCAAAAACTGTTGTCGAGAAGTTCAAAAACAAGCATAAAGCTACATGCTGTCGGGTTCTAAGTTCGGGATACGATTTTGCCTCAGTTGAAAGGAAGTTTAACTGCGCCCGAATTGTGCAGCAAACTGCACAGATTTTGGAGAAGGTTTTAAAAAGCGGGGATTCATAAATTAATCTGAAGCAGATTTTTTGTGATGAAATTTTTCTGTGATTTTGCTACCTATTTGCATCCCATTTGCAGCCTTTTTGCAACCTATTTTGTAAATGCTGTTATATTCAAATCGCCCTTTGAGGCTGTGTTTATAAGGAAATTGGTCTCTTATCATAATTTTTGTAACCTTTTATATATGTTATTAATTGATTTTGATTTTGTTGGGTAAAATTGTAAATTTTACCCAACCTACTATTATTACTATTATAGCAGGAATTTGGGCGTCCAAAGGTCCCCTAATTGTAGCCGTTTGGATACAAATTTTCTTTTCCCACCCACCCGCCCAATAGTTAGAAAGGGCTCCGCCCTTTCTAACCCATTATCCGGTAATGCTTTGCTGAAGCAATAAGTGGTGGGGATTACTAATATTGTGGGTGTTCAGCATCTTACCAGTAGTGATAGAAGGCTATAATAGAATTATTGTATTATTTCATCATAAAGGTCTTTAAATTCAGGGTTTGATTTTTTTATAAGATTGATTTTCCATTCCCTATGCCAGTTTTTTAATTTTTTCTCTCGTATTTTTGCTTCTTCCAGTGAGCAAGTTATTTCATAATATACAAGTTTTGTAATATTGTATTTGTTTGTATGGCATTCTATGAATTTTTCTTTGTGTTCGTTTATTCGTCTTATTAAATTGTTAGTGAAACCAACATAAAAGGCTGTTTCGTTATAATTTGTCAGTATGTAAATATAATAATCTTTGTTCATTACCGAATTATAGCATAATGCTGATTTCATACGCCGGCAAGATCCTGAACATCAGCGATTAGAAATGTTCTGCATTGCAGGATGCTTCAGGAAAGCGTGAGAGGGCAGGAATAAGGATAACGACCTTGCGATCCCGTGTCGGGGCGCGGAATGACGGTTCGGCGTTAAAAGGCTGCAAAATGGGTGCGATTTTATGGTAAATGTTACCTTTTGCATGGGTGCAAGTTGCCTTTTTATGGGTGCGCTGCAGCCTGAATTTGGGTGCATTTTGCTCGAAAAAGGTAAGAAATGAGATGCAAAATCGTGAAAAAACGTCAAAAAAGTATGCTCAAAACCCTATGTTTTCCATAGGTTTAGCGTATGTTTAGCGTGTTTTTTGAGCTAAATTTGTGTAACGTGTGTTATATATACTTGTGGGGGGGATTAGTTTTTTGTTGAGTAAAATGGGATTTTACCGCAACCTATTTTCTGTACATTATATTTCAATTGCATTACGATTGTTGTGTAAAGGGGCATAAATTATGAGTGAAATAGCAGAAAATTGTCAACAAAACAGTCATAAAGTTTTTATTTCATATTGCTGGACAACTCCAGAACATGAAAGTTGGGTACATAGTCTGGCAGAGAGACTCATGTCAAATGGCGTTGATGTTAAATTTGATAAATGGGATTTAAAAGAGGGGCAAGATAAATTTTCTTTTATGGAAAGTATGATTCAGGATGAGACGATAGAAAAAGTTTTGATTATTTGCGATAAAGGTTATAAAGAAAAAGCAGATAACCGAGAAGGTGGCGTAGGCACAGAAACTCAAATAATCACACCTGAGTTATACCGTAAAGTAAATCAAACAAAGTTCATTCCAATTATTGCAGAGCAAGGAGATTCATTTGATTCTTATATGCCAACATTTATAAAATCACGAATTGGCA
>CAZXPD010000037.1:0-6667 GCA_964643065.1 uncultured Gammaproteobacteria bacterium
GTTACAATTCTCCCGAAAGAAGAAGAACTGTAAAAGATATTATTAGATTATTCATCCCCAAAAGCCAACATCTGAAAGTTAAATATACAAAAGTTCTCGGCAAATTGGACAATGTTGATAATCCCGATGAAGTTATCGGCAAATTCCTTCTTGAGTTAAAAAAGCATAAATTTGAAAAGACCGTTTAAATCGAAGCAAAGTTTATCATATTCTGAACGGTTGCTTTAACGGCACGAAATACCTTATCGAGCCGTCTTTGTTTTTCATTAAATTCCAGACCTTCCAGTATACCTTCCTTGGAAAAAAAATCAATTAATCTGCCTTTATTGTCAAAAACCAGAGAAACGTTTTTTAAATCCAATCTCGGTATTTCCGATACGTCCAAATCCATCTGGACAAATCTATCCAGTGTTCCTTTTGGTATTATAAGTTTTGCTTCGTTTAACACAACCGAAACTTTACCGTCTTTTAAAATATGATTATCATCAAGTATTGCTGTTACAGGCGAATCCAATCCGTCTTTTTTAAACAATTTCATTTTAAAAGCTTTTTCAACCGCAAGTTCGGTGTTAGTCCTTAATGTACCACAAAACCGGTCTTTAACGAGATTTTCTATTTCGGATGTTTTAACAAAAGCGGGATGCAATACTGTTGGCATTATCTGTTGAGTTATCTCTTTGGACAGAGTTGACCCGTTCAACCCGAAACTGACATTATTTTTGTTTTTAATCGAAGACCTGCTTTGATTTCCGCAGAATGACTTATTTAACCCTAAACCTAATCCGCACACGCAGTTTAACATTATTTACCTTTCTGTGATTATACCCTTACCAGACATCTTTATATAAACCTAAAAGTACTTAAAAATTGCTGTTTTTTAAAAAAATATTAAGAAAATTTAACCGTCTCAAATTAACCCTGAATAGTGTAGCAGGGTGACTCACAAAATTAGAAGGTTTTAAACCTCAAATATGAGTGAAGCAACATCCTCCACGGAAATTATTTTACATTCTTTGTCAGATGTGTCTTTTTGTTTTATTGTGCACTCATCTGCGTCATATTCAAGAGTTCCGCGTGTCAGTTTCGGGTTGCAGGTCATATAGTGGATTTCACCGGAGGAATCGTCCCCATGTGTGTCACAAACCCATACATCATATGTTATTGGTCCGCTGCTGTTAACTTCAGATATTTCAAGAACATCGCCCGTGTTTATTCTGTTCATTGTTTCAGCTTTCAGGGGATAATCATTTTCTTTGTTTTCAACCAGTATGCATTTTACGGGAAGCTTACCCACAGAAGTTTTAATATAACCGCCGTTAAAGGATATTTTTCCAATCATTTTACACGCCTCAAATGTGCGCATATATTATATTCCTTACAGACTTTGAAATAATTGCCTACATGAACAAATTTATTTTATTTATCTTTATTTTCCACTTAAGGGATGTAGAAAAAGTTTTGCAAATAAAAAACTGTCGAGAGAGGGACTTGAACCCTCACGAGTTACCCCACACGCCCCTTAAACGTGCGCGTCTACCGATTCCGCCACCTCGACAGGTTTTAAATTCTATTTGGTTTTTAGTATTAACATGTTAATCAGCTAATATTTCAATGTCAACAATAATTTCTGTAAATAAATACTGTTTTCATTCAATTTTATCTTTATACGAGAATTTTCAAGCCTTCTTTGAATTCTTGAGATTGTCTCAAAAGTTTATCGGAAAAATTAACTGATTCTATGTCCTGATAAGAACCGCTTGCCAAATTAGAAAGTGCAAAAACCTTTTCTTTTCCTTCTTTTTCTTCAACGGATATTTGAGTTACACAGTCTGATTGAGTTTTTGTTATGAAGAAATATTTATCCGCCATAGCGGCGATTATAGGTTGGTGTGTTATGCAGATTATTTGCCTGTTCAGACTGAGTTCGGCAAGTTCTTCCGCAACAGCCTGAGATGTTCTTCCGCTTATGCCGCTGTCAATTTCATCAAAAATAACCGTATCAATATCATCAGCTTTGGCAAAAACGGTTTTGACCGCAAGCATAACTCTGGAAATTTCTCCTCCGCTCGCAATTTTTGCCAATGGTTTAAGAGGTTCTCCCGTGTTGGTTGAAATCAAAAATTCCGCATCATCTGTACCGTTTTGCGAAATTTCCGATTTTTCGGAAATATTAATTTTGAACTTGGCTTTGGGTAATTCCAGTTTTAACAGTTCTTTTTCTATTTTTTCGGATAAAACTTGTGCAAGAGAAATCCTTGATTGAGAAAGTTCAAATGCGATATTTTCAAGATTTCTGCTCAGTCCCTCAACTTCCTCAGAAAGGATTCCGGCTTTTTCATCCGCAAATTCTATTTCAGCAAGTTCTTTTAAAATAATTTCATGTGTTTTTACGGCATCTGCTAATGTAGGACCGTATTTCCTCTTTATTTTGTCCAGCAAATCAAGTCTTTCTTCAACATCATTTAAAATTGAGCCGTCGCAATCAAGTTTTTCATTATAATCTCTGAGTTTTTCTCCTGCATCTCTGAGATTTGCAGAACATTCGGATAATATTTCCCTGATTCCATGGAGGCTTGCATCCAGTCTTTCTGCTTTTTCAAGGCTTCCTTTTAACCTGTCAAGAGTATCAACGACACTGTTTTCGCTACTGTAGAGTGCTTCATACCCTGTCAAAGCCATGCTTTTCAGCTCTTCCTTATTTAACAGGATTTGTCTTTCTTCATAAAGTCTTTCGTATTCATGAATATCATTAATTCCGACAGATTTTATTTCTTCCGACTGAAACTTTAAAAAATCTAATCTTTTTTCCTTGTCTTTATTTAGCTCTGTTATTTCTGTCAGTTCTTTTTTCTTGTTTTTATGGACTGAAAAAACATCTAAAAACTTATTAAGCAGATTTTGATGCTTTTCATCACCGTATGCATCAAGGAGAGACAGGTGAGTTATTGGTTTTAGATATTTGAAAGTCTCATACTGACCGTGAATGTCTATTAATATTTCTCTTAAAGTCTGAAGAAAATTTTGTGTAACAAGGCTTCCGTTAATTCTTGATTTTGAAGCATTTGCCGAGATTTCTCTGGAAAGGGTTATGTAATTATCATCTTCCAAATCAATGCCGTTTTCGAGAAGAATGTTTTTAATTTTGTCGTTCTTATATTCTGCTTTTACTTCGATGAAAGCCTTGATTTCTCCTGTTTTTATCAGCTCTTTAGAACCCCTGTTGCCAAATGCAATATCAAGAGCATTAATTAGAATACTTTTTCCGGCTCCGGTTTCCCCCGTGAGAACATTCAATCCTTCACCAAAAGACACCTCAAGCTCATCTATAAGTGCAAAATTTTTTATAAAAAGTGTTTTTATCATTCGAACTTAAGAAAAAATCAGTTTGTATATTTTGTTATGTTGTCAAAATATCTTTCAAGAGCCCTGTATCCGTTGCTCTCATCATTTTCAATGCTTACATATTTGGTTGCAATAAGATGCTTTAATTCTTTGGCTCTGACAGCCATAATTTTATCGGAAGCTTTTTGAAGCTCGGTATTACCGAAATTTCCCCATTTTTTAAGGATATTGAGCTCATCTTCTATGTCTTTAAACGAAGATTTGTCAAGCGGCTTAAGGTCATAGTTAGCAAGCAGTTCTCTTTCTTCCGGACTGATTTTGGAATGCACCACGGGCTGTCCGAAGATTTTTTTCAGTATCATAAAGTTATCTGCAACTCTTCTGTGAGATTCAGGGACATCTCTGCGTGATACAACAGCCGGAGTTGTTAAGTTTAACGGTTCATCAGGTTCGCTTTGGAGAACGCTTATATCGGGCATACTTCTATGAATGCCTTTTGAGCTGTATTTACTGATTAAATCCATCCCGTTATTTGAATTGTGTTTAGAATAAGCTGTCATAGGTTACCCCGACTTTTTTCAGGAAAATCTGTTAAAATGGTGATAAATCCAAATAAACCAATATATGTAATGATATCTGAAAAATTATAAATTTTGGCATTTTTATATTAATTGCAAAAAAATGTTTACAAAAAAATTAACATTTATTTTATTGTTTAAAGGGAATGATGACGAATAGTTAAAAAGCTCATTTTTTCTATTCGTCACCATTCCCTTAATATTTGCCAGAAAAACTTGCCAGAAAGCAAAATATTTCTGTAAAATCAAAAAATATCGGAAAAAGGATTTATTTTTGCCTGTTAGTTCAAAAAATATTGTTCCCTATCTTTTCTTGATTCCTGCAGGAATTATTCTAACGTTGTTTTTCTTTATCCCTTTTCTTGAAAGCTTTCTTTTGAGCTTTCAAAATTACAGGCAGGATATTTATAATCCGCAGTGGGTAGGTTTGAACAATTATTTTGAACTGTTTAATTCTCCTGTTTTTTGGAAGACTTTGATTAATACTTTCATTTTTCTTATAGGAGCAGTTCCGATTCTCGTGGTGCTGCCGCTGATAATTGCCGTGGCGGTTAATCAGAAGCTCAGAGGAATAAATCTTTACAGAGTGCTTATTTATATACCCGTCATAGTATCTCTGGTTGTTGCAGGTATAGCATGGAAATGGCTCTATGCAAGCAGCGGGCTTTTAAACTATCTTATGAGTTTAATCCACATAAGCAAAATCGGATGGCTGACAGATCCCAAAATCGCAATTTATTCGGTTATTGCCGTTACGGTTTGGAAAGGCCTCGGATACTACATGGTTATTTATCTTTCTGCTTTAACAACCGTTCCCAAAGAGCTTTATGAAGCTGCCGATATTGACGGAGCAAGTGAGTTCAAAAAACATCTTAATGTTACCGTTCCGTGTCTTATGCCGGCTATTGCTTTGGTCAGCACAATCAGCGCAATCTCTGCGATGAAGATTTTTGTTGAAATTTATATTATGACAAACGGCGGTCCGATGAATTCTACGAAGACCATAGTTTATTATATATACCAGAGAGCTTTTGAAAATCTTGATTTAGGTTATGCTTCAGCCTTGGGGGTTGTTCTTCTAATTCTTATAATGGCGCTCTCTATCATTAACATAAGATTTTTTGAAAACAACAAAATTGCTGCAGCAGGTTAAATTCTCAACAGGAGTTATAAGTGTTAAAAAAGATTTCAACTCATATATTTTTAATAATCCTAAGTATCATTTCGGTAGGACCTTTTTTGTGGCTTTTATCAACTGCTTTAAAATCTGAAAACGAAAACATATTCAGCTATCCGCCGTCATTTATTCCCGAGCACATAACCTTTGCAAACTTTACCGGTGTTTGGCAAAGTGTACCTTTCGGAGCATATATTATTAACAGCACAATAGTCTGTATTTTCACAATTCTGCTAAATCTTGTTTTGTCTGCACTTGCAGGCTATCCTCTCGCAAGAATGGAATTCAAAGGGAAAAACTTTGTATTTTTTGCAATTTTAGCAACAATTATGGTTCCTTTTCAGGTGATAATGATACCGGTTTATCTTATGGTATTAAGACTAAATATGGTTGATTCCGTATCTGCGTTTGCGGGTTTTTCAGGTCTTATACTGCCTTTTGCCGTTAATGCTTTCGGTATTTTTCTTATGCGACAGGCTTTTATGTCAATTCCAAAAGAGCTTGAAGAAGCGGCAGTCATTGACGGCTGCAATGCTTTTCAGATTTGGTGGAAAATAATGCTTCCGCTTGTGAAGCCGGCATTGGCAACTCTTGCAATATTTACTTTTGTAGGGGCATGGAGTGAGTTCTTGTGGCCCAGCATTGTCCTTACAAAACAGGAAATGTATACCCTGCCGGTTGGTTTAACCCATCTTCAGGGTGTCTTCAGCTCAAACTGGCGATATATTGCGGCAGGTGCCGTAATTTCAATAATACCCATTTTGGTTGTCTTTTTGGCACTGCAAAAATACTTTATTGAAGGCAGTACTCAGGGAGCTGTAAAAGGCTAATAATTAGACTTTTTTAAAATACATATATTGTATTTCAGTGCTTATAAGTCATTTTTGCTTTGAATAATAATTTTTTTTATTCTTTTTTTTGTTGTTCAGAGTATACATGCGGTTTGTAAAAACATGTAAACAATGCCTTATTAAATTAAAAATTAGAGCAATTTAAAATATTAGTTTGTTTTTATATTAATATAGTTTAATTTGTTTGCGAATAATTTTGTTTGAGGTTTAGAAGGATAAAAAACCGGAAATAAAAATTAAAAACAGCAGTTAATAAAGAACTTTAAAAATTAATTTGTAAGGTTATTAGAGTTATTAGTTAGAGGGAGGAAAAACAATGGTCAGAGAAATCAGAGGAATGCAGGTAAATTTTAACACGGGAGAGAGAAAACAGCCTACCGGAAGTTCAGATGCGGGCAAAGGTGAGATTATTTCCGTATTTGGACAAGAAGTTAAGCTAAGACCTGAAGACAATACTATTTTGAAAATATGTCAAGTTGAAGGATCCGAGGAAACGGGAGGAGAAGGAACTCCTCCTACACCGCCCGAAGTTCCTGAAGTACCGGAATCTCCGGACGAAGGCACTCCGCCTGAAGTACCGGAAACACCGGCAGATGAACCACCCCCGGAACCGCCGGTAGAACCTCCGGTAGATCCTCCGGTAGATCCGCCAAATCCTCCGGAACCGCCTGTTGATCCTCCGGTAGATCCGCCTGTTGATCCTCCCGTAGATCCGCCTG
>CAZXPD010000037.1:6767-23195 GCA_964643065.1 uncultured Gammaproteobacteria bacterium
CGGTAGATCCGCCTGTTGATCCTCCGGTAGATCCGCCTGTTGATCCTCCGGTAGATCCGCCTGTTGATCCTCCGGTAGACGATAAACCCGGTCCTCATATCACTATATCCGGTGATGTTGGTGATTATACTATTGAAACAGGTATATCAACTATGAATTGGAATATGCCTGAAATGAATTTCCCGAAAAGTAATGTGAAACATCTTGATGCCCTTGTATTGGATGCTAATCATAATAACCGTGCAGAAACCAGTTTCGGGCAGTTTGGTATAGATTTTGATAAAAACGGAGTTAAAGACGGCTCGGCCATCAAACAGGACTTGATGCCCGCAATGTCAGATTTTAACGGTAATGATGAAGTTGACGGAGAAGAAGTTTTCGGCACAATGACTAAGAGTCCTATTACCGGTCAAGACTATGATTCGGCAAACGGCTTTGAAGCTATGAAAAAGACTGCAATGGAAGTCGAAAACACTTTAGGTTTAACTGCCGGAACTATATATAATCCTGCAACCGGATTGGTAAATTTGGAAGAATTAAGCAAAGATTTGCCTTTAGCAACAGGAAACAAAGTTCAATTCGGATATTTAACAGGAGACGAAAACAAAAATCTCAATCCGTTTAATAGTGACGATGCCGCATTTATAAAAGTTGACTATGCAAAGCAAGATAATAAAGGTGTTTATTTTGATAAAGATAATACAATGGGACACCTTGTAGAAGATAAAAGGTTTCCGCCGCAAATTGACAACAGCATAGTTTTAAACGGCTAGGCAAAATATTTAAAAAAAGAAGGCATCCTGTTTACGGATGCCTTCTTTTTAATTCTTGCTTTATATTTATATTACGTCTTTCCAGCTTTCCTGATTATCTAATATGCTTCGGTCAAGCTCTTTTTCGCTGTCTGCGATTACCGAAGCCACAACAGTATCGCTTGTTACGTTCAGAACGGTTCTGAACATATCAAGAAGTCTGTCTATACTGAAAATGAAGGCATATCCCTGAATTACCTGATCAGGGGTAAGTCCTATGCCTTTAAGAATAATTGCCATTGTTATGAGACCTGCGCTTGGTATTCCGGCAGCGGTGCTTGAAGCAACTATTGCAAGAGCTCCTATTTGGACAACCTGCCAGGGATCAAGAACCACGCCGTATGCCTGTGCTATAAAAATTGTTGCAATTGTTTGCCAGAGAGCAGTTCCGTCCATATTCATCGTAGCTCCCAACGGAATTACGAAACTGGTGATTTTGTTTGAGATTCCGGCTCTTCTTTCACAGCAGGCAATGGTAACAGGCATTGTTGCGGCACTGCTTGCCGTACCGAAAGCTACCATCATTGCTTCGGCAACTGCCTGATAAAGCGAGCTGGCTTTAACTTTACTGAACAGTTTCAGTATCAAAGGATAAGTAATAAACAGCTGAATTGCCAGTCCCAGCATTATTATAGAGAAATACACGGACATTTCGCCGAATATTTTAACTCCGGAGCTTGCAACGGTATATGCAGTCAAGGCAAATATACCCGGCGTTGCGAGCATCATAATCCAATCGGTTACTTTCATTGTGGTTGCAAAAATCGTTTCAAAAAATGAAACTACCGGTCTGTTGATATCTCCTATAACAGCAAGGGCAGAACCAAAAATTATAACAAATACCAAAATCGGTATTAATTCTCCTTTTGATAAAGGTTCAAAAGGATTTTTGGGTATCATGTTTAATAACATTTCAGTTGTCTTAGGCTTTTCTTTTTGCATAACCTGTACTTGTTCTCTTACCGTTTGGGCATCGTGCTGATTAATGGAATTCTGAATATTTTTGCCAGGATTGAAAGATAAAGCAAGGGTAGCTCCGATTGTAACAGCTATGATAGTTATGAGAGAATACAACCCGACCATTTTAATACCTATTTTGCCCAGCTGTTTGCTGTCTCCCAAGCTTGAAAGTCCCACTACTATGGCGCTTATAACAAGAGGTATGACAACCATCTGAATTAATCTGATAAATGCCTGTCCGATAAAATATAAAGAGCTGTGTATCCAGGTAGGCTGGTTATTTACGACCGGATACAAAATCCCGACAAGAATACCCGCCAAAAGAGCAAAGAAAATGTGCCAGTTCCGTTTTGCTCCCAAACCGAGAGCCACTAAAATCTGCCAGTGTAGTTTCATTATTTAGTCCTTTCAGTTATTTTCATTTAAATTTATCTTTAAAGCTCATATTATTCTATTACTCGGAAACAGAAATTAGAACATACTTTTTTAGTATGATTCGTTAGAATATTTTAACCTTTTTTCAAAAATATGGCTATCAAAAAATTTACCCGAATAAACAGATATTCGGGTAAAGAAAAGCAAAAGTTCAGCAATCTTTGCCAAAAATCTTGAAATAAAGATTTTGATATGATTTCGGTTTATATTCCTTCGAAAACCATTTTTTGCAGTTTAACTTCGGGTATCATTGAGAGATCTTTTTCCATGGAGGCTATTTCTCTGTCTTCTCCGATTGCTTCAAGCAAAATAACGCCATTAGGGGAACATCTGCCTTCCGAAACGTCATGAAGCCCTATTCTTGTTTTAATACTGCATCCGTATTTTGTAATAACTTCCTGAAATTTACAGGCAGTATTAATTCTGTTTGAAAGAAGCACTCCGAAAATCGTTGTTTTGCTCATTTTTTTCCTCCCTTTAATCGCGCTTTTTGAATTATAAATTATTCAGGATTATTATAAAACTCTCTGTGTTGCTAAGTTATTTAGGAAGCAAAGTTTTCAAAATATTACCTATTTGAGCCATTGTATCCTTAATATCAAGGTTATTATAAACAACAAAATCAGCTTGTTTAATTTTATCTTCTTCATTCATAAATAGATTTATTCTTTTCTCGGCTTCATCACGAGACAGAGAATCTCTTTTCATAAGGCGGTTAATCTGAAGTTCTCTTTTAGCACAGACAAGAATCACATAATCAAACATATTTTGCATACCGGCTTCGTACAAGACTGGTACAACGGCGGCAGCTATTTGTTTATCTTTATTTTGTTCAAAGAATCTGTTTATCTCATCTTTAACTTTAGGATGGATAATTTCCTCGAGTTGTTTAAGTTTTTCCTTGTTATTGAAGACAACTGCGCCCAATTTTTTTCTTGAAATCTTGCCGTTTTCGTCAAGAATACCGTTCTTGTCGGCATTAAAAAGGAAACAAATCTTCTCTATAACTTCCATGTCTTCAGAAAGAAGCCTGTGAACAATCATGTCAGCATCAACTGACGGAATTTTATTTTGTTTGAGAACAGATTCCGCCACGGATTTTCCTGTTGCAATACTTCCTGTTATAGCAAGTTTTATCATTATATAATTATAAATTAAAGTTAGTAAAAGGCTGCAAATTTGACTAATTTTGACAAAAAATTTATAAAAAAATGCATACACCTTGCAAAAAAAGGGGAGGGCAAAGTATCTCCAAATCCTTTGGTAGGAGCCGTTGTTCTTGACAAAAACTTGCAAGTAGTCGGCCAAGGATATCACCAAAAATACGGCGGGGCTCACGCTGAAGTAAATGCGTTGAATGAAGCAGGAGAGAAATCTCTTGGCGGAACACTTTACATAAACCTTGAACCTTGCTGCCATTACGGAAAAACTCCTCCCTGCACCGACAGAATAATTGAATCCGGAATAAAAAGGCTTGTTGTAGGAATGAAAGATCCTAATCCTCTTGTGGCAGGCAAAGGTTTGGAAATCGTCCGCCAAGCTGGCATAATTATTAAATCAGGGGTTTTAGAGAATGAATGTTTAAAATTAAATGAAATTTTTGCCAAAAACATGACCCGAGAAAAACCTTTTATTGCATTGAAGTCAGCAATTACTCTTGACGGCAAAATTGCTTCAAGAACAGGAAGCAGTAAATGGATAACCTCCGAAAAAGCGCGAAAAGAGGTACAGAAGCTCAGAAAAAAATACGATGCGGTATTGACTGGCTCGGGTACGGTTATAAAAGATAACCCTTCTCTAACATGCAGGATGAAAAACAGCAGAAATCCCGTGAGAATAATTCTTGATACAGAGCTTTCAACACCTCCGAGTTCAAAAGTTTATTCCGATGAGGGGACAAAAGTTATAATCGCCTGCTCTGATAAGGTTAATCAAGTCAAGCTTAAAGCATTTCCGAACAATATTGAAGTTTTATTCTGTCCTGTTGAAAACGGCAAGCTTAATCTTTCTTATCTGACGGCAGAGCTTTATAAAAAAGGGATAATGAGTATTCTTGTCGAAGCTGGCGGGATTCTTAACGGTTCATTTCTTAAGGAAGGGCTTGTGGATAAATATTATATTTTTACTGCGCCAAAAATCCTCGGAGACAGAGAGGCTTTGAATTTTGTGGAGGGTTTTGATACGCAAGACATAAACAAAAGCCTTAATTTAAGATTTGATAAAATTAAGGCTTTAGGTGCAGATTTTTTTGTAGAAGCTTATCCTATAAAGTAATTAAACTGTCTTTTCAAGCTTTCTCACTACCCCTTTGTAGTCGGTTTTTTCGCTGTATAAAAACGGTATTCTTCTGTTCTCGGGTCGTCTTAAGAACTCCAATAATTTTGTTACCTTATGTGAACAGTCTTCAGGAAATGACATAACGAACATTTCACGATCTTTAAAAACACTTTTTATTGCAAGTATTTGGCTTGTATCAGTAAGCGGAAATAGTTCCAGAACTTTACGGGTAACTCTCATTTGTTCCCCTAATGTTAATCTTTTTGAAACAAATCCGAATGATGAGCCAAAGTTATGAGTTCTGTGATTCACGGGTGTGATTTTCATTTTTCCCCCTTTATAATTTGTTAATTAGGCCAACGCCCTTCTGTTTTTAATAAAAATCTGGTTCTTGCTCTGTCTTTAGAACTGTAATTAAATGGTATCCCTGCATCAGTAAGAATTTCTATGATTTTATCAATAACATTTCCTTTTTCTTTCGGAATTATAATACTCGCAGAAGTTCTTTCAGGTGAAAACATGTCTGCTATTTTTGACTTGTCAGGGTTTGCCGAAAGTAATTCTGCAAATTTAATTAGAGCCGATCTGACTTCCCCTGATGGAATTCTGTTTGGATCGAACGTAACGGTTGCTTTAAAATTTTGATTTGTTTTTTGTACGGGTGTTATTTTCATATTTTTATTCCTGTTGCTACACAAATTTGATAAAACCCGCGTAATTTAAAAAGTTGCTAGTAGAGGCAGTATTTTTTAAGAAATATTAAACACATGGCTAGGTAGCAGTTTATAGAATAATCTGGTATTATAGTACCATAATATAAATAATATATAAGGCAAAATACAATGGCAACGATATTAAGATTTTCAGAAGCAGTTTCGATAGCATTTCATACAATGTCTTATTTAACAAAAAATGTAGACAGGTTGACAGGAACTAAAGAGATTGCAGAGAGTCTTAAAGTATCAGAAAATCATCTTTCAAAAATACTTCAAAGACTTGTAAAAGCAGGGTTTCTTGAATCAATAAGAGGTCCTAAAGGAGGTTTTATCTTAAAGGACAAAAAAAATAAAATAAGTTTATTGGAGGTGTACGAGGCAGTTGACGGACCGTTAAAATTGAGTAACTGTCTCTTGGGAAATTCAGTCTGTAACAACAATGACAATTGTTTATTCGGTAATTTAATCGAAAACATAAATAATCAGATAAAGGATTATTTGAAAAAAAAAGTTTTTTAAAAAATGGAGATAGATAAAATGAAAAAAAATGAAAAAAGAAAAGAATCAAATTACAGCAGCCGCCAATGCAATGTTTACGGACAATGCAGTAAAGATGCGGTAAAAATACTTCTTCACGAAGTTTCGCTCTTCGGTTTAAAAATATTGTCAGGCAAAGACACCGGCAAAAAAGTAAGTATATAAATTAAATGGCTCCATGTTAAGGTTCTCCGAAGAATATTCGGAGTTTTCTTTTGTTGTTTTTCCCTGTTATCGTTGTATAAACGCTTTTCAAGTCCCCGATATTGTAAATAATAAAAACGTATGATAATATTTATAAATAAATGTGTTTAGTTGGAAAAGTTTTTGTAAAGAACCTAAAGCTATATCCTCTCAAGCACACGCTGTTAACAATAATAACCCCACATGGAGGGAGGTCTGAAGTTTGTCAGAAATCCTTGTAGGTGAAAACGAAAGCATAGAAAGTGCCCTCAAACGCTTTAAGAAAAAAATTCAAAAAGCAGGCATCTTGTCTGAATTAAAACGCCGCGAGAGATACGAAAAGCCAAGCGTTAAAAGAAAACGCAAAGCTGAAGCTGCTCGCAAAAGGCGTTCATAGTTTTCTTTAAATAAAATTTCAGGGGCAGTTGCCTGCCCCTGTTTTAAGTATTTAAATTTTTCAAAATTTAAATACTAGTTGTAATAAAACTTAATTATCCGCCATGACAACAGGAATTAATTTGATTAAATCTTTCCGAAACAGTTTCCCAGTTGACGTGATTGAACAATGCATCAATATAGCCGGCTCTGTTAATACCCCAATCAATCATATAAGCATGTTCATACACGTCTATAACCAATAAAGGCATAACTCCCAAAGGCAAAAACATGTTATGGGTATCCGAAACAAAATTGTGGATTCTTCCGTCAGCAAAACAATAACCGGTAAAAGCCCAACCTCTGGCGCTTTTTGAAACTGCTTTCAGATTTGTGACGTAAGCATCCCAACTCCCAAAGTCTCTGCCAATAAAGCTTTTAAGCTCATCTGACGGAACGGTTGCTTTATCCGTAAGGTTGCTAAAGTACTTTTCGTGAAGTATAACGCCGTTTAAGGCAAATGATTGTTCAACCTGAAGTTCTCTCAGTCCTGAATATGTAGGATTTGCTGTTGATAAATCAACGCTTTTAAGATTTTCCCAGATTTCATTTATCTTGTTAACGTAACCGTTATAAAGCGTGAAGTGCTGTTTAAGCTGATTTTCGCTTATGCCTTCAAGTTTACCCAGAAGATGGGAATAATCTTTTGCGGCTAATTTTTCGGTTGCTCTTTCCAATGTTTTTTCCATACCTGTCATTTTGACCTCCTCCTGTGCCGGTATATCTTACTAACACATATGTATTATCTCATGGATTTTTGCCTTTGAAACCCGCCTGCTCTGATATAATAAAAGAATAATAAAACACTTGGAAATTATCCGATGAAAGTTTTGGTTACTGGCGGTGCAGGCTTTATAGGAAGCCACCTGTCTGATCTTCTTTTAGAAAAAGGTCACAGTGTTGCGGTAATTGACAACCTTTCTTTGGGAAGAGAAGAAAACATTCGCCATAATTTTGCTAATCCTGATTTCAAATTTTATAAAGAAAACGTTTTAGACGCCGAAACCATTTCAAGAATCTTTAAAGAAGGGCTATTTGACGCTGTTTTTCATATGGCGGCGAACTCAGATATAGCCAAGAGCTTTTATAACCCTGATGTAGATTTAAACGATACGTTTTTGACTACCTATCATATATTGAACCATATGAAGGAAAATAACATTAAATCAATAGTTTTTGCTTCAAGTTCTGCTGTTTACGGTGAAACGCAAAGCCCTATCGGGGAAGATTTCGGTCCTTTAATGCCTGTTTCTCACTATGGCGCCGGCAAACTGGCTTCAGAGGCTTTTATTTCAAGTTTTGCAGAGAACTATGGCTTTAAAGTTTGGATTGCAAGATTTCCCAATGTTGTCGGAGAAAGAGCAACGCATGGGGTTATCTTTGATTTCATCAATAAATTAAGAAAAAACCCCTGTGAACTTGAAGTTTTGGGAGACGGAAACCAGATTAAACCATACATGTACGTCAAGGATTTGGTTGATGCTCTTGTCTTTATTTGGGAAAATTCCTCGAATAAGCTAAACTGCTTTAATATAGGCGTGGACACAGCAACAAAAGTCAGCACAATTGCCCGGATTGTTACTGAAGAAATGGGGATAAGCCCGAAAATTCTTTATACTGGCGGTGATAGGGGCTGGATAGGCGATGTCCCAAAATTTAATTATTGCCTTGATAAGATTAAGAAACTTGGCTGGGAAGCAAAAATAACATCTGATGAAGCGGTAAGAAAAGCCGCAATGTATATTCTCGAGCAGCAGCCGGTGGAGAAGTAATAAATATGATAATAACAAGAACCCCTTTTAGAATAAGTTTTGCCGGAGGCGGAAGCGATCTCAAGGAATACTACCTTAATCACGGCGGAGCGGTAGTAAGTGTTTCCATTGACAAGTATGTTTATCTTTCAGCACACCCGTACTTTTTCAAAGACGGCTTTCTTTTAAAATATTCTCAACACGAGAATGTAGACGATATCGAAAAAATCAATCACAGAATAATCAAACAGGTGTTTAAAGATTATTCGATGCAGGGGATTGATTTTAACTCCAGTGCGGATATTCCTTCCGGAACCGGACTCGGTTCTTCATCGGCTTTTACGGTAGGACTTATAAATCTGTGCAATTCCTATAAAAGCCTTTATATGAGCAAAGAAGACATTGCAAAGGCAGCTTCAGAAGTGGAAATAGAAAAACTTGGCGAGCCCATAGGTAAACAGGATCAATATGCATGTGCGCTAGGCGGGTTAAATTTTATTGAGTTTAATTCTGATGAGACAGTCGGCGTTGAAAAAATTATTATGAGAAAAGAAAAACTGCTTGAACTGGGAAAAAACCTGCTTATGTTTTATACGGGTTCAACGCGAAGCGCGAGTGAAATCCTTCAAAAGCAGAAACAAAGCCTGCTTGATAATACCGCTAAAGTTGAAAACCTTCATAAAATGGTCAATTTGGCAAAAGATTTAAGAAAAGAACTTTTAAACAACAATCCCGATGTAATGGGCGAAATTCTTCATACGGGTTGGATGTACAAAAAAGAACTTAACAGCATGTCATCAAATGAAACCATAGATTATTATTACAATCTTGCAATGCAGAACGGAGCAATGGGCGGAAAAATTCTCGGAGCAGGCGGGGGCGGTTTTCTACTGTTTTACGTTAAAGAAGAAAATCGGGAAAATGTTAAAAACGCTTTAAAAGATTTGCGCGAACTTGATTTTAAATTTGATTATGCCGGTACTTCATTGATTTATTATAATTAAACAAAACAAGGAGTTTTGTAGTGAATTTTAGTGAGCAAATAGATAATTATATTGAAAAGCTGAGTTTAGCGCTTAAATCGCTTGACAAAAGTGAAATTAACAAATTTGTCAGTATTCTTAAAGACGGTTATGAGCGTGAAAAGAACATATACATTTTTGGTAACGGCGGCAGCGCTTTGAATGCCTGTCACTTTGCGTGCGACATTAACAAATGCGTACCGGGCGGTGATGACCGCAGATTTAAAATAATCACCCTTTCGGACAATATAGCTTCAGTAACGGCATGTGCCAATGACTTCGGCTATGAAAACGTGTTTTTAAATCAGCTGAAGAATTTTTTAAGAGAAGGAGACATAGTAATAGGGATTTCCGGAAGCGGCAATTCAATCAACGTTCTTAAAGCGATTGAATATGCTAATTCAATGAAAGAAGTTACCACTATTGGATTTACCGGATATGACGGGGGGAAACTGAAGCAGATTGTTCATCACAGTGTAAATGCAAATATCAATGACATGCAGATTTCAGAAGATATACATTTAATCCTTTCTCATATGCTTATGAAAATCATTCCCGAAGCGGTAGTATCCTTTGTGAACATGCCTATTGAGGAAGGTTCCTTAGGTGCAGTGTAAATATTATTCTCTTTTTATGCTTGTTAGATATAAAAAGTAGCCAGTATTTCTATAATTATTAAGAATTTGTTACAACTCGTTTATATCTAATTTATATTTCAAAACAAGATAAGTATTAGTTATGAAGTTTATACTAAATATATATTAAATATATTTTTAGTATTTTTCTGAGGGAGCCGGTCAAAAATTGCAGGCAATAATGCCATTTTTTTTGTTTTTATATAATTGTGAGGCATAAACAAAAAAGAAGAAAAGAAAAAATAAAGATAAATATCAGTGTCGGGAGATAGACAGAGGACGGAGAGGACACAAAAAATAGGGGTGTAAATTACAAAAACTTACTCACGGATAATTCTACTTCTCTTTTGGGAGCTCTTTTTTAAGAGCTTTTTTATTTGGGGAATAAAAGGAAAAAGTTTCCTTATGCTCTCTTTTTGTACAATAATTCTTTGGTATCGGAAATTACCGCACCGTGAGGAACAACGCTGCCGGGGGTTAAAATGCAGTTATCTTTAATTATTACGTTATCTGCTATAATACAGCCGTCAACTCTGCAATTTTTACCGATATATACGTTATCCCAGACAATAGAATTTCTTATTAAAGAGTTGGACTTGACAGTGCAGTTATCACCAATTACCGAATTCCCGTAAATACGAGCTCTATTATCTATGAGAGTATTACATCCGACAACTGATTTGCCGTTTAAAATATTTTCGGGAGTTACAACACTATTTTGGGAAATCCATCCGCAGTTTGAAGAAGGATAAGGCATATCTATTTGGACTTTCCCGGTTAAGACATCATTGGTAGATAATCTGTACTGGCTTATTGTGCCTACATCGTTCCAATAATTGTTTATTCTTAAGGCGCATAACTTCTCCTCATTTTGCATAACAGCCGGGAATACATTTTTGGCAAAATCATAAAAAGTATTTGCCGGTATGTAATTGAATATTTCTTTTTCAAATACATAAATCCCCGTATTAACAAGGTTGCTGCGCGCTTCACTAATAGACGGTTTTTCCTGAAATTCTATAATCCTGTCATTTTCGTCTATTACGACTACACCAAATTTATAAACTTCGCTCCGGGGTATTTCCTTAACAGCCATAGTTGCAAAAGCCCCTTTTGACTTATGAATTTTTATCAGACGTTCAAGATTGATATCCGTAAGCGCATCTCCGCTTATTACCACAAATGTTTCACCGTTATCGAAGAAGTGCTCGCATTTTTTAACTCCGCCGGCGGTCCCTGAGAGAGTATTTTCGTATACATAATTGAAATTAATGCCTAAATCATTATCAGAAAAAGCATCCTGTATTAAACCTGCCAAATAATGGGTGTTAGCTATTACGTCAGTTATTCCGTATCTTTTTAAATGCTTTAAAATAAGCTCCATTACAGGTATATTTGAAATCGGAATGAGCGGTTTTGGCAGTTTTTGCGTTAACGCTTCAAGTCTTGTACCTGCACCGGCTGCCATTATCATTGCTTTTACCGTCAAATCACTTCTCCCAATTATTGAATATCAAATAATATCTAATCTGCCATGAACATGTTATCTTTAAAATAACTTTTGCATGACCGGCAGAATTTTTCGATTACCTGGTTGTTGAATAATACACATGTAGAACAAGCAGAATGTAAATGTAAATTATTTGTCACAAAAAGCTGATTAATACTAAGAAAATAAAGACGGAGAATAAAAGTGGTAAAAGTAGCTGCGCTTCAAGGGATTACCTATAATTTGAACAATTCAAAAGTTGATATAAACAAAGTTTTAGCTCCTCCCTACGATGTTATTGATGAAAAGCAAAGGGATGATTTGTATAACAAGTCCGAGTTTAACTTTGTTCGGCTAATTTTGGGCAGAGAAGAAGACAAATATGCCAATGCCGAAAGACTCTTTAGAGAATGGCAGGAAAGCGGAATACTTGTTAAATCTCCAAAACCCTGTATTTATTATTATATTCAGGAATACACAACCGAAAAGGGCGAAAAAGTCAATAGAAAAGGTTTTATTGCCAGAACTTACCTGGAAGATTATGAAACAGGGAATATTTTTCCTCATGAAATCACTATGAGCGGACCCAAACAGGACAGACTGGAGTTGATGAAATCCTGTAAAGCAAACTTCAGCCCGATTTTCATGCTTTATACGGACAAAGAAAAACAAATTGATAAAATTTTGGAAAAAGAACCCGGCAGGCTTTTCTTTGAAGTAAAAGATAATGACGGCATTGTCAACAAGATCTACATAATTGAAGACGAAGACGTACTTAAAACAATTTCAGGACTGATGAAGAATAAAAAAGCCATAATAGCTGACGGACACCACAGGTACGAAACTGCACTGAAATACAGCAAACTCAGGCAAGAGGGGACAACAAATCCTAAAGACGAAAAGCATAATTTTAACTGGGTATTGAGCTACTACACTAATTTAGATGACGAGAAAAATTTAAAAGTTTATCCAACACACAGAATTGTTACCAAGAATAACGTGAACACCGACAGGATGCTTCAGGATTTAGAAACTTTGTTTGCGGTAAAAGAGTTCAATGTTCCGCAGGAGACTTTAAATAAAAGCAGAGAAGAATTCATTGCCGAAATTGAAACAAAATCTCAGGACAACATTGTTTTCGGGGTGTATTTAAAAGAGAAAAACAAATATTTTCTTTTAGAGCTGAGAAAAGACAAAATAAATGATTTAAATGCTCTGCTTGACAATAAAAAAGTTCCGGAGCCTCTAAGGAAACTTGATTTGACCATACTTCATAAAGTAATTATCACTGATTTTCTTGATATTACAGAGCAGGAACAGGAAGCTCAAAAAGGCATTGAATATATGAAATCGAAAGATGAAAGCGAATTCTTCAAAAAAATTGATGATAATTCCGCTGAAATAGCTTTTCTTGTTGCTTCTCCAAAATTACAAACAATTAAAGAAATAACGGAAACAGGCTGTAAAATGCCGCAAAAAACAACTTTCTTCTACCCTAAACTTTTAAGCGGACCTGTTATAAACTATCTTGGCTGATTAAGAAAGACTCAGAACCGCAAGAAGATTATTAATCAAGTGAGCAAATACTCCGGGCATTACGGAACCGGAAAATTGACGTGTATAACCCAGAACAATACCAATGGCAAAAACCCCTACAAATGCTGAATCATAATCAATATACTGTGTATGAGAAATTGCAAAAAATAATGAAGTAATTATTATCCCCGAAAAGATGCCGGTATTTTTTGTAAACACGGGTTGAATAAATCCCCTGAAAAGAATTTCTTCGTAAATTGGCGCCGAAAGGATTGCAAAAGCTGAAATAATTTTCATTTTTTCTGGAGAATAATTGCCGTAGGGATTTTCCGGGGATGTTAAAAATGCGCTGAAAATAAAACTTACGGCTGTTGTGGCTAAAATAATCAATCCGGCAGATATTGTCCCTTGCAAAAAGTGTTTGCGCAGATTCTTAAGTTGAATACCGAGACTGTCAAAAAATGAGAGCTTATATTTAAGGGTAATAATATAATATACGCATATCAGGGACGTTATTGTCACAGAGCTTTGCAAAACCGACGAATAAAACAACCGACTCATATCAGGTCTTATTTGCATTAATATTCCCGCAGTCAGAATGGCGGTTGCAAAAGTTAAACTATAAGTTAATATAATATCAGATATTTTCCACGGTACTTTTTTTGTTGTTTCAGGCATAAATTAATCCTATCGGGGGTAATTAAATAGTATGAAAAAAAAGATTTTATTCATAACGGAAATTTTTATATGGCTTTTGCTTGCAGGCAGTCTCATTTTGCTTGCGGCTAACCTTGGGCAGGGCTACTTTAAAAGCTATCCCTCCTATAAAGTTGTATTCAGAGATGTTGACAGTCTTCCTGTGGGTGCGCCCGTCAGAATGATGGGGATAAGCGTAGGCTACGTTAAAGAAGTAAAAGCTTTACAAGACAGTGTTGCGGTAACTTTTGTCATAACCAATCCTGACATAATAATACCAAAAGGATCAGATGTTAATATTCAGTTTACCGGTCTTGCAGGTTCAAAATCACTTGAAATTGAACCCGTTAAAATCGCTAAAACCGGTGAAGGCAGTGAACTCAATGTTACTGAGCCAATAAGATTAAATTCCCTTATGGAAGTTCAGGACAGAATTTCGCGGTCTATACTGGACAGCTGTACAAATGCTCTTGCCTTTTTCGGACACGGCAGTATTCCTTCAATCAGAGAGAACATTAAGACAGTTACTTCCCGTACTCAAGAAGCCATTGCAAAAATTGATGCTGCTTCCAGCGCAGTTGCCGCTACTGATAACGTGTTGGACAAAGCCGCTAATGACACAAAAAACTTTTTAAGGCAAAGTGACGTAAAACTGGGAAAATTTGTGAAATCCGTTGGGAAATCGGCGTCAGATGCTCAAAAAAATTCTAAAGACTATTACAATAAAAAAGTTAAATCCATGGATGCAGGGAAAAGTTTTCAGAGTGTGAAAAATGAGGCTAATGTCAGTCTTGCAAACCTGAAAAAAGAAATCGATTCAAAAGGAAAATCTGCAAAAAGAACCGCTTCCAAAAACGGAGAAACCCTTCAGGATGTTATCTATAACCTGCCGCAAAACACTATGAATTTTCTTATTTGGATGCGAGATACTTACTGTAATACAGGTATCTGGACCTGGGATATATTTAATAACAAGAATAAAAAGAAGACTTAGATCTCCCAAAAAGATGTTTAACTGATTTTATATGCTTCTTTCAACTGCCTTGATAATTCTTCCAGAATGAGATTTGAATCATTTCCTGTTTCATTTAAACAGTTAATTAATTTGCGAAAAAGAGGATTTTGCTCTGAATGTCCAGGAGTTAATTCTAGTAAAGCCGTATATATTTCTCCTCCGATTGCTTTCGGATCATCTATTTTCTTTAAGTAATATTTAACATGGTCTGAAACCATTGTTGATTCTTTCATTTGGCATACAAAGTTTTCTATAGTTTCTAATAATTTTAACTTTACGACTGCTTCTGCAACATCAGCTAACTTAGCTTTAGGAATCTGCGTTCCTACAAAACCAAAACTGACATTTTGTTTAACTTGTCTGAAATTTGGATGAGACATACCTATTGGCATAATGTTCATAACATTCTCCCTCATAATTTATTTAGCTTTCTCTCTTACCCTGAATAAAAACCGAAAACATAAATAATTGACATGTATCTCTCGTTTAGTTGATAGAAAATTTACAAAAATTAATAGAAATTCTTTTTGAAGAATTGAAGCGTTTATTGAAAAAAGCTTTAATGTAATTGAAGTTTAAATAATGCTCAAAATATGATGGATAAAATCGGTTATGCATGCATAAATACGTCAATAGACGCAAAAACAAATTCTGCCTGCCGTCTTGCAAACTGTAGTGAAAAAAGGCTGAGAGAGCTTATTGAAAATAATCTTAAGGGCTTAGTCGATGTTTTGAACTGGAATATCAGGCACAACATAAGACTTTTCAGGATAAGCTCCGATATTATTCCTTTTGCTTCGCATGAAATAAATAAAATTGACTGGCATAAAGAAAATAAAGAGCTTTTTAACAAAATCGAGCAAATTATCAAAGAAAATTCTATGCGGGTTTCCATGCATCCGGGACAGTATGTGAATATAAACTCGAATAATACTAAGGTTGTTGAGGATTCGCTCAGGGAAATCGCTTGGCATGTCAGATTTCTTGATAACCTGAACCTTGACGCCTCTCACAGAATTATTATTCATACGGGAGGGGTTTACGGAAACAAAGAAGAAGCGGTGAAAAGGTTTATAAATGTTTATAATACTTTGCCTTCAAACATAAAAAGCCGCCTAACTCTTGAAAATGACGATAAAAGCTACACAGTTGCGGATGTTTTGCTGATTTCCAAAGAAACGGCAATTCCGATTGTTTTTGATTTGCTCCATTATAAGGTTAATCATGAAAAAAATGAGCAGAATTTGGAAGAATTACTAAAACGTTGTTTTTTAACTTGGAATGAGAAAACGGGGATTCCAAAAGTCCATTTCTCATCACAAAAAATCGGAGCAAGACCCGGAGTACATTCTCTTTCGGTTGATATGAGCGAATTTATGGCGTTTTACCGTAAGTTTCAGAAATATGATTCTGACATAATGATTGAAACTAAAGATAAAGAAAAAAGCGTTTTGAGGATTTTGGAAAATATAGAAATGCCGGCGGATATCTGAAAAGCTTTTTTTCAATTTGTCAACAGTTCCAAGATGGTTTGAAATTTTTTCTATGATTTTGCATCCCATTTGCAGCCTTTTTGCAACCTATTTTATAAATGCTGCTATATTCAAATCGCCCTTGAGGCTGTGTTTATAAGGAAATTGGTCTCTTATCATAATTTTTGTAACCTATTTGTGTGTCACCCTCAGCGACTGAAAGGAGCGTGAGGGTCTGTTCTCAGTAGTTGGTGATATAGATCCTCACGTTCGCTAATGCTCACTGAGGATGACATGACCTTATATATATTATTGCAGTTGATACTGCTGATATTGTTATTATAGCAGGTATTTGGGCGTCCAAAGGTCCCCTAATTGTAGCCGTTTGGTCACAGTTTTGTTTTTCCCACCCGCCCGCCCATAGGAATATAAGGGGGCTGTCGCCCCCTTGTGAGTC
>CAZXPD010000038.1:0-23058 GCA_964643065.1 uncultured Gammaproteobacteria bacterium
TTACAAAATAGGTTGCAAAAAGGCTGCAAATGGGATGCAAATAGGTAGCAAAAAACACTAAATTTTAATCGGAAAGATTTGATATAAAATAAACGTAAAATAACTTTGAAAAAGAATGAACGAATTTTTTAAAAACTTCACCAAGTTTCTTAAAGACAACAATATGAAAAACATTACCAAACTCTCCGACAATGACGGTTTTGAGGGCTTTTTCCCTGCCGAATACGTACAGGAAGATAAACTCTCAGCCGAAATCATTGAAGGAAAAGACTTTGAAACGAAGAAAGTCATTATTAACACGAATGAATCGCAATTTAAATATTTTCTCGACGGCATAGAAAGGGTGCGAACAATCAGCACTCATCCTCAAAAATTTATCCCAGTTGTGTTTGCGTATATTTCTGCATCCGTTATGCGCAGAAGCGAAAAAATAATGCATTCCTGCGGCATAGAAAAAGAAGATTTTTTCATTTGCCTGCCTTATAAAACAAACAAAGACTCCCCCGAAAGCTACTTTGAACTCTCACAAGTCGAAAAATACGGTTTTAAACCCGAAAATACAGGGGTAAAAGACGAAAAAACAGGTAATTATCCCTTACTCCCGCAGGATTTCGAACGCTCGTCGCACAGCATAGTAGCCGAAAAACGAAGGGCAATGGAAAGGGATTTGTCCGAACAGTGGGTAAACTCCAATCTTAATGACGGCTGGCTCTTTATTGACGGCAGGCTAGAGCCTCTGAGCAAAAAACTCAAATCCGAACTCAATGCCGTCGGCGTTATAAAGTCGCACAGAACGTCTTATTTTTCCCCGGAAAACCAGATGAAAATTTTTTCTTTGAAAGCCGGAGAGAGGACTAGCGTTTTTCAACCGAAAAAAAACGATGAAAAGGAAAGCGTTTACAGCTGGTATTTGCGGCTCTATGATAATAATTTCAGAGGAAATGCCGATTTCGGGATTGTAAGAGTAGAAATCGCCTCAAAGGACAGCCTTCTGTCACAAGTTGATGAAATAAGCGGCTGGATACTGCTTGAGCGCAACCCGATTGCATTCCCCGCAGGCAGATGGGACAGGATGATTTATCCCGTAAAATACTGCGAAGATTATTTAAAGAGCAAAGCCCCCAGTTTGAGAATGCTTGAAAGCATTAATGTATAGTTTAACAGTTACGCCGTCATACCTGCCGAACCGGCTGAACCCGCTGAGGGCGAAGCTGCTTTGATGCTGTCAATTTGCTTTTGATAAGCATCAAGCTGTTGAGATATCCCGTCGTTAAGAACAGATGACTTTCCGGAACCGCCGTTCATTTTGTCTATCTCTTGTTGGAAACCGGCAAGCGTTTCGCTAACTCCGTCATCAAGCAAAGATGATTTACCTGATTGGGTAAGACTTCCGCTGTCGATTATTTTTTGGTTTTCTGCCAGAAATTTTTCATTATCATCATTTAATAATGAGGATTTCCCAGCTTGTGTAAGGCTTCCGCTGTCGATTATTTTTTTGTTAGAATCAAGAATTTTTTGATTATCATTGTTTAGCAATGAGGATGTACTCATTGGAACATACATTCCGTTTGTTGCCGCATCTCCTACTTGAAGAACTGAAGAAAGCTGATCATTTGAGCCGCCTAAAAGAGATGAAGCTGCTGATATATAGGAACACTTAGCTGATGGTACAGATAACATCTTTATCCTCCATGCGTTAATTTATTTCCTTACCTTAAAATTTGGAATTCTACCTCTCTATATTGAAAATATATTCCTTACTTATATAAAAACAAAAAGTTATAAGAAATTGCGTTTTTGCAAATTTTATATAACTTTTTGTTTCTTAAAATTTATTTAATTATTTTTTATAAAAACGCTCCGCTGCTTATCAATGCCTGATTTTGAGCAAGGAAATTATTTGTATCTGTAAAGCTTTGCTCCCAATATGTCGGTCTTGGAACATCGTAATAGCCGCTTCTTATTAATTCGCCGTTTTGCGCAAGATAAGCGTTTGTATCCGCAAAACTTTGTTCCCAATAAGTTGGTCTGGGTACATCGTAATAGCCATTTCTGACTAATCCTGCATTGTTGTCAATATAAGACATGGCGCTTTGCAAATCACTGAGCATAGGAGTTGTTCTTCCGCCGGACGTTGTATAGCTTAAGCCGTTTATGGGAGTAAAAGTCATTCCCGAAACAGAACCGCCGGAACTGCCCGTATATGAACTGCCATAGCTGCGTGCCGTAGAGCCAAAACTGCTCGAGCCGATTGTTGCACAAAGTCCCATATTCTATCTCCTCCATATTTCACGGATTTAAATCCGATATTTTTAAACCTTGTTAATCAAACCTCAAATTATTGTAAATCCTCACCTAATAATATAAAAACAAATTAATATTAAAAATTGCTCTAAATTTGCAATATTTATTATATAAATTAATATTTTGTTACAAAGAATTTATTTTTTGGTTTTATTAGCTTGAGCTTTACTGAGCAAACCGTTTAAATATTCATCATTCTTATTCAAATAATCTGTCGTAGCCTTACTGACACCGTAAATATCAATGCCGCTCTTTTGCATCAAGCCGTGCAAATAATTATCATTTTGCGAAAGCATGGAATTATTTATACTGCATTGCTCAAAAATATTCGGGCTTTGTCCGAACTGAACGCATATATTATCGAGAATTCCCTGCGTTTGAGTTAAAAATGCGTTGTTTTGCGCAAAATCCTGCTCCCATAGCGTCGGCTGATAAGACTGAGCATATTCCTGAACCTTATATCCGCCGTTATAAGCTGTTTGATAATTCTGTACCGGTAACATTCTATCTGTCCTCAAGTTTAAAAAGTTCATCTGAATTTTGGTTGCGTATATATTTTTTATATATCTATATATATAAAAACATGAATGAGTAAAAAATTGCCTTTTTTATCAAATGAATTAAGATGCGAGAATAATTACATTTTTCTCGCATCTTTCATGATCTAGTGTCGAGGCAAAACCGACGGCTCCTCGCCGTCGCCATTGCCTCTCACATGAATGAGTTATCAAAAGAAAACTCTTCGTTTCCTTTTGTATAACTCCCGTTTCACAACCTTTCCAAGGCCGGATACGGAAAAAGCCGATTTTTCCAAAAAAACAGACTTTTTCCGTATCCTCAATATTTAATGTTTTGTTACAATGTAGGTAATACGAGTAAAAAGAGATTTCAATATGAAAGATAAAAGCAACAACATAAAACCCGTCGGACGCATAGTAGCCACGGAAAAAAATCCCAGCACCGCCCAGTCATTCAGTTTCTGGACGGATTTAACTTCGCCGGTAGGAATAGGTACAATAGTTAAAGCACTTGATGATGAAGGATTCAGGACTGTTTACGGCATTGTTACCGAAGGGGTAAGCTACACAGACCTTGAAGCTCCGATGCATGACTATATAAGCTCTGAAGGAAACCCGCAAAAAACACCCGAAGCTCAAACTCTGCGCCCGCAAATAAGATATTACACTGCCTGTGTTCTTAAAATGGAGCCCGAAGAGCCTATTCAGCCGGTTTCCATAGGAAGTGTTTATCTGGCGGATGAAGTTTCAATTAAAAAATCCCTCAGAATGGATGAATATGCCGATAAAACAGGCATCCCAATCGGGCTGTATATCAACGGGGATAATTCTTCTCCCGTTTATCTCGATTCGAAATTCCTGCTTGGTCCAGAAGCCGCTCATTTAAACGTAACAGGTGTTTCAGGGTTGGCGACAAAAACAAGTATCATAGAATTTCTTTTGAGTTCTACCTTTCAGCATTACAAAGGCGACGGCGGGATTGCCGCGGTTTTGTTCAATGTAAAAGGCTCGGATTTGCTGTTTTTAGACCAGAAGGCAGAAAACTTGTCCGCTGATGACATTGAAAAATATCAAAAACTAGGCATGAAAGCCGAAGCGTTTGACAATGTTCATTATTATGCACCTTGCTGTGCCGACAGGTGTAATCTGAATACATTAAGGACAAATGAAAATCTGTCTCATAATGTTAATCGTTTAAGTTGGGGACTAAAAGAGATATTTGATAATGTAGAAGTTTTAATGAACAAAGATGATGTTGATGCTAAAGCCGATGCTTTTTTGTCATTTATATCACAAGAAATCATAGACAAAAAAATTAATAGCCGTTATGGAATGACTAAGAAAATTGAAAATTTTATAGATCTTCGGGAATGGTTTGAAAAAATCTTCTTAGAAGCACAAGAGGAAGGCAAATCAAATTGGGGAGAACATGCCTTACCGACAATCAGAAAAATCTACAACCGCCTTATAAACATTGCAAACAGATGCAAAGGGCTTGTTACAAACGACTCAACCACTCATGACCTTCCTTGGGGCAAATTTGAGGACAAAGGAGTTTATGTGGTTGATGTGGCAAATGTCATACCGCTTGCGCAGGATTTAGTCTTTACCCGAGTGGTTGAAAAACTTAAAGAGCAGCTTGAGCGTGAAGAATTAGGAGTAAAAACAGTTATTGTATTTGTTGACGAGCTCAATAAATACGCATCCACAGATTCAGGGAATTCATATCTAAAGCAAACACTTTTAGAAATTTCCGAAAGAGGTAGATATCTTGGTTTAATTTTGTTCTCTGCTCAGCAGTTCAAGTCACAGGTTCATAAAAGAATAGTCGGCAACTGCGGAACAAGCATTTACGGGCGTATGGATATGGACGAACTGGCTTCTCAGGGCTACAGCGTTATGCCTTCCTCAATCAAAGCAGAACTGACTGTTCTTAAAAAGGGCAAGCTATTAATCCGCCACCCGCATTTTAATCAATATATTTTTGTTGAATTCCCAAAACCCGCGGTTATGGCAAGTCAAGACGGAATGGAAAAATTTCCTCAAAAAAATCCTAAAAGTTTCGAGGAATCAATGGTATGGAACTTCAAAAGACTTGATAAAAAATTAAAAGAAAACGATGTCATCTCGGCAATTTCCGGTGTCGATAAAGACGAGGTGCTAAGGGCTTTCAGCCTGACAGAATTGAAAGGCAGAGAAAAACCGCTTGAATACTTCAAAAAGATGCTCAAGAAAACCCCGCCGAAAGCGTCCTTTGCGGATACTTATTCACAGTCTCCCTCGGTCACAAACAATATTGACGATTGGTTAAGCGAATGAAAATAGCACATCTGGCAGATTTACATTTGGGATACAGGGCTTATTCAAGGCTCGATAATACGGGGTTTAACCTCCGTGAAAAGGATGTTGCGGTAGCTTTCAAAGAAGCTCTGGACAAAATCGCCGAAATAAATCCGGATCTTGTATTAATTGCAGGCGATGTTTTTCACAGACCAAGACCGAGCAATCACACAATATATATGACTATAAAACTTTTGCAAAAATTCAGGGAAAAATGTGCTGCCCCCATTGTTATGATTTCCGGCAACCACGAAACGGTTAAAACAACTGAATCGGGCAGTGTTTTGAATATTCCCGAAAGCGCGGTTTCAAAATTAGTGGTCATATACGACACGGCACAGGAAGTGTCTTTGGAAAGGCTCAATACCTCTGTTTTGTGCCTTCCTCATGCGGCACTCGCCGATTTTGAAAAAATTAATATCAAGCCGAATAAGGATTTTAAATACAATATTCTGATGCTTCACGGGACTTATGAAAGCCTGCCGGGTATTATTCAGGGTGAAGGAAGCCTTATAAAAGAAAAAGCTATAAATCTGCCTCAATGGGATTATGTTGCATTCGGGCATTATCACAAATACACTAAACTTGCCGATAACGCCTTTTATTCCGGCGCGACGGAGAGGACTTCCAATAATATTTGGCTCGAAGCCGAGGACAAGAAAGGATTTATAATTTTTGACCTCGATACAAAGAAACATCAGTTTATTGCCCTCGAAAAACCCCGAAAAGTTTATGATTTAAAAATCAAAGACGCGCAGGAAATGACCGGCGAAGAAATAAACGCAAAAATCGAACAGGAGATGTCAAAAATCCCTGATTTAGAAAAGAGCATAGTAAGATTAACAGTTGAAAACATTGACAGCGTTGCCGTAAAGGAATTAGATTATTCTAAAATCAGGGAATTCAAGAGAAAGGCCGTGCATTTCAGGCTGAATTTAATCAAAAAAGGAAATCAGGCTTCAGGCATTGATGCAAAAGACATTATTTCAGGTAAAAGAAAAGGCATTCTGGAAGCTCTGGATGACGAGCTGGAGGTTTTTGAACTCAGTCAGGGTATAGACAGCCAAAAATTTAAAACCATGGCAAGAGAGTATTTGAAGAATGAGATTGAGTCGTCTGTATAATTTTTTCAAATTTAAAATATTAAATTATGTAAAAAGAATTTTGCTAATAACTTTTTTTTATCAACAAAAATCTTTTACGGGTTTTTTTAGACTTATAAAATAATAAATAATTGCCAATATATGATAAATATTTCAAATTCTAAAATAAATAACTCCTCTCTGTTATTAAATTCAAATAGAAAATTAGGAGTTAACTTTCTCGGATTGCCAAAGAATACAATCAACTATTATGTTGATAATCAAACCAACAATAAAATTGAAGTAAACAATACAACGCGTCTTTTCAGAGTACCGACATTATTTAAAAAAATGCCTTCTTTTATAAATCAAAAATTTCCTTCGGGAGCTAAAATATATTGTTATGCTTCATCTGACGGTTCTGAAGCCTATACAATAGCTCTTAATCTGCTTAATGAGCTTGGAGAGGAAGAGTCATCCAAATTCTTTCCGCTTTATGCAAGTGATGTTATTCCCGAGATTATTAATAATGCTCAAAACGGCATAATAAGAATGAAAGATGAAGAGATACATGACTTTTACAAATATACGGATTTGGATTTTAATAAATACTTTACACAAATTGATAATGAAGACACTGCTTTACAACCAGATACAGACGGAAAAATAAGAAGGACTTATAAAGTTAACCCTGCTTTGTTTGAAAAGGTTCAATTTAAATGCGCTGATATAACAAAAGATTGCAAAAATAAATTTGAAGGACCAAGCGTAGTTTTATTCAGAAATGCTTTGTATTTGCTGGAAAATGACAAAGAAAGAATTGAACTGGTATCAAACCTTTCTAAAAATTTAGATAACGGAAGTTTGTTGATATTAGGGAAATACGATTATATCCGCTTTTTGCAATTAGGCGGAATACTTGAAGCTAATGGATTTAGAAAGGTCAAAGAATTTGGAAAAGACAGCAGTCTCATATTTGAAAAAAGAACTGACAACACTGTGTTAAGCTCATTTTTTGTTAAATGTAAAATTACTGAACTCAAAATTGAATGTATATTTAGAAAAATATTAAAATTAAAAGAAATAACACACGAAAACAGGCATCATTCTCACTGACTAAAGTAAATCAGCTTAATTTATTTCCCTCTCCTCCTTGCCTCAAGAATAACAGCCAATATAGATATATCAGCGGGAGTTACGCCTCCGATTCTTGAAGCCTGAGCAAGATTTACCGGTCTGATTTTGTCCAGCTTGTGTTTGGATTCACTCAAAAGCTGCTTTATTGAAAAATAATCAATATCTTCAGGGATTTTGATTCTTTCAAACTTGTCGAACTGCTCAATCTGCCGTTTTTGCCTTTCAATATAGCCGGCATATTTTATTTCCGTCTCAACTTGATATGCTGTTTCAAAATCAAGCTTTATCTCTTGGGCTGTTTTATCTATCTTTTTTATTGTTTCATAAGAGATGTTCGGTCTTTTTATTAGCTCGGCAAGGCTGACTCCCGTATTGAGACTTTCTCCGTATTCGCTTAAAACTGCATTTATTTCTTTTGAGGGCTTTATTTTTGCATTCTCAAGCCTTTGGATTTCTTCTTTGATTTTTTCCTGTTTTGAGTTAAACCTCGACCATCTTTCTGCGCTTATTAGTCCTATCTCGTTACCAAGAGGAGTAAGTCTTGTATCTGCATTATCCTGCCTGAGCATCAGCCTGTATTCCGAACGCGAAGTCAGCATACGGTACGGCTCATTTATGTCTTTGGTTACAAGGTCATCTATTAAAGTTCCTATATACGAACTGCTCCTCGAAAGATTTAATAATTCCTTGCCATCTATATACCTTACGGCGTTAATGCCTGCAATAAGCCCCTGTGCGGCGGCTTCTTCATAGCCGCTCGTGCCGTTAATCTGACCGGCGCAGAAAATACCCTCTATTCTTTTCGTCATCAAAGAATGATTCAGCTGAACTGCGGGCATGTAATCATATTCAACCGCATAAGCAGGTTTTAAAACTTCCACATTTTCAAGCCCGGGCAAGGAACGAAGCATTTTTATCTGAACATCAGCGGGCAAACTGGTTGAAAATCCCTGAACATAAGTCTCATAGGTATTTTTGCCTTCCGGCTCTATAAAAATATGATGAGATTCGCGCTCTGAAAACCTCACAACCTTATCTTCAATAGAGGGGCAGTAACGAGGTCCTACACCTTTAATCAACCCCGAATACAGCGGGGATTTATCGAGGTTTGCCTTGATTATTTTATGCGTTTCTTCGGTTGTACGCGTTAAGTAGCAGGGGATTTGCTCCCTGACAGGTCTGTTCGGCTCAAACGAGAAAAAGCTCGGTTCAGCATTTCCCGGCTGAACAGAGAGTTTGGAAAAATCAATTGTTCTTCCGTCAACTCGGGCAGGCGTACCTGTTTTGAGCTTGCCGAGCGTAAATCCTAATCTTTGAAGAGATTCTGACAGCCCCAATGCGGGCGGTTCACCGTGTCTTCCTGCAGGAAATGACTTTAATCCTATGAAAATTTTGCCGTTCAACGATGTGCCTGTGGTAAGAATAACGGTTTTTGTTTTATACTCCAGCCCCAGTTCATCAACAACGGCGGATAATTTGCCGTTCTCTGCAATTAAGTCAACCGCCATACACTGCTTTAAGCTGAGATTTTCCTGAGATTCAAGGATACCTCTCATATACAGCATGTATTCTTTTTTATCGGACTGTGCTCTTAAAGCCCTGACGGCAGGCCCTTTGCTTGAATTGAGCATTTTCATCTGAAGATACGTCGCATCAGCGGCAATGCCCATAACTCCTCCCAGAGCGTCAATTTCTCTTACGAGATTTGACTTGGCAGGTCCGCCTATGGCAGGATTGCACGGCATCATCGCAATAGTGTCGAGATTTAAGGACATCAGAAGTGTTTTCGCACCGAGTCTTGAAGCTGCAACTGCCGCTTCACACCCTGCATGCCCGCCTCCTACAACTATGACATCGTAATTATGCATTGGAATAATGTTATCCTTAAAACATAACGGGAACTTGCTTTAAAGTATAATACAAAATAGAAGTTTGCTTTTAACTTTATTCCTTTAGTATGAGAGTAAATGTGTAAAAATTCATTGAATTTTGCATCCTATTTGCAACCTATTTGCAGCCTTTTTTGAAATAGTTTGCTATATTAAAATTGCCTTTGAGGCTTGTTTTAATGGTGAATTGGTCTCTTATCATAATTTTTGTTACCTTTTATATTTATAATTGCAGTTGATACTGCTGATATTGTTATTATAGCAGAATTTTTGGCGTCCAAAGGTCCCCAATTTGTGGCCGTTTGGTCACAAAATTGGGTTTTGGTATTGAGGGGTATAATTAGCACGTCTAAAAACTTTATATTATTAAATTTTTATATCAGGCAATTTTTTAATCTGTTCTGTTTTTATAACGTATATATAGGAATGGTCTGCTATGGATGTTAAATTCTTTTACCACAGAATAAATACATTAACCAAAGCAAAAACTTGCATTTATTGCTCTGAAAATAACAGCATGAACTTTGAAAATCCATCTGAAACCAATGGACAGCATATATTGAATTGTCTTTTAACGTCGCAAATTATGATTAAAAACAAGAATATTAATTTCGGCACCAAGAATTCTTTCATGGATGAAAAATGCAGTCATGTAAAACTTGGGGCTGTTAAGTTTAAAGGATACTCCAATATTTTTTCTCTTAATGGTTACAGTTTTGACGATATAACAGATATGTGCAAGAAGATACCGGTTTTTGAAAAATTAACAGGTGAAGAATTGATATTTACTACAAATAATTTTGCGGCCATACTGCTTCAAATAGGTTGTCCTAACCAGTGCTGCCATTGCGGGTGCGATTCACAGTCAAATATTAAAAATATGAAATGGGATAATTTTACTGAACTTGTGGACGGAATTGCAGAACTTAAAGATAAATTAAAAATTAATCTTTTCCGAAGCAAACCAGATATATTCAATCAATATTGTTCTGTTAATCCTTTTCACGACTCTGACCCGATGATCTATAGGAGCAGAGGCTCAGACGGAGAAATTCACAACATTTATGACGCATGTAAATATTATTTTGATAAAACAGGCAATAAATTCATGATAACAACTGCCGGCTGGTATGATGAGATTTCCCAAAATGCGGCTGAAAAACTTGCTGCGGATTCAACCTGTATTGATGGTTTTAGTATATCAATTCATCCTTTCCACGGTTTTCTTGAAAAATCCAGAGAATACCGTGATCGCTATGAACAGTCTCACCATCCTGAAGACTTAAGTGAATCTATACGATGGAAAGAAAAATATATTAATATGATGTGCAATGTTATCAAGAGTACAATTCAAATACACAAGAGAAATATTGCTGATAAAGAACACAAATCCTATCGGGGACAAAATGCTTACTATCAAATATTTTTGCAGTATTTGCCAAAAACAGAAAATAAACTCCCCAAAAACAGAAAATTTAAAGATTACAACGAAAAAGCATCACAGGCTCTTCTAGATGAAATATTTAACAAGTTAAAAAAAGAAGGAATAACCGATCTTGATTCAATATATGTTATTCCAATCAAATGCATATCTATGGGGCGCTCTGTTGACAACTTTCAACCGAAAAAATCAATAGCTAAAGCCGCAGTTGAAAAAGAAATCAACGTAGAAGCTGTTGAACTGGGTCCCAAATACATTTACCCTGATGGAAGAATAATGTCAAATATAGCAACAAAAAATGCTGGAGCACTTAGATATGATCCTGTTGAACTTCCGTTTAAACTAAACTTTAAAAATCCGGTAGAAATTAAAGACAAAAGACCTATACCCAAACTGGAGAAATCAGATTTACCGTTTTTATATAATCCCACAAGTGATAAGTAAATGGCGTTTTTTGGATTGCTTCGTTGCTTCGTTCCTTGCAAGACGATTAGCGTTAAAAGGGTGCAATGGGGTGCGGTTTATGGGTGGATATTGCCTTTTGGACAGGTACGAGAAGCCTTTTTATGGGTGCGGTGTTACCTAAATTTGGGTGCATTTTAGTCGAAAAAGGTAAGAAATAAGATGCAAAATTGTGAAAAAAGGTCAAAAGGGACTGTTGACGAATTCAAAAAACTTCGTTTTTTGTTTCGTCTTACGTCCCCATCGTTCAGTGTCAAAATGTCGAAAACTCATCGTTTCCGCCATTTTTCACCTCCGCAAAGGGTCATGGTGACAAATAGAAAAAATGAGCTTTTTAACTATTTGTCACCATTCCCTAAAAAAGTATGCTCAAAACCCTATGTTTTCCATAGGTTTAGCGTATGTTTAGCACATGTTTTCGGGCAAAAATACTGTAACGTGTGTTATATACACTTGTGGGGATGTTGGCGGTATTTATAAGGCTTTATGGTTTGCCGTCAAGTTCTTCTTTCAAAATCCTGTTAACGTTTTCGGGATTTGCCCTGCCTTTGGTTTCCTTCATAACCTGTCCGACGAAAAATCCGAAGAGCTGAGGTTTGCCTGATTTGTATTTTTCAACTTCAGCGGCATTATTGAGAAGGACATTTTTAACAAGGTCTCTTAATGTATCGTCATCCGAAATCTGACTTAAGCCCTGTTCTTTAATTAATTCCTCAGGATTTCCGCCTTTTTCAATCAGAGTTATAATGATTTTCTTGGCAATATTGTTAGAAATAGTGCCCTTATCAATCAGCTCGATTGTAGCTTTCAGGCTTTGCGGAAGAAGTTTTGTATCATTAATTGAAACTTTGTTCTCTTTTAAATAAGCGGCTATATCGCCCGTGAGCCAGTTCACAACGGCTTTTACATTTGAACAGTTTTCCGCAGTTTTGTCGAAGAAAACAGCTGTTTCGCTTGATTCGACAATGACGCCCGCATCATATTCCGATAAGCCTAAATCATTAATGTATCTGTCTTTTTTTGCAGAAGGCAATTCGGGAAGGGTTTTTCTGATTTCTTCAACCCAATCTCTGCTTATTTCAAGCGGCATTAAATCGGGATCGGGGAAGTATCTGTAATCATGGGCTTCTTCTTTGCTCCGCATTGAGATTGTAATGCCTTCATCTTCTTTCCAGAGTCTTGTTTCCTGTACAATCCTTTCACCTTTTTCGGCTAAGGCAGTTTGTCTTTCGACTTCGTATTCGAGAGCTTTCTGAAGCGCCCTGAAACTGTTCATGTTTTTGACCTCTGCTTTTGTGCCGAATTCTTTTTGCCCGAAAGGTCTTATGCTGACGTTTGCATCGCATCTCAGGCTTCCTTCTTCAAGGTTTCCGTCGCAGACTCCGAGATATCTGACAATATTGCGAAGCTCTTCCATATAAGCCTTTGCTTCTTCGGGAGAGGAAATATCGGCTTCGCTGACAATTTCCATAAGAGGAACGCCTGTCCTGTTATAGTCAACAAGACTGTACGTCGAGCCGGCTAATCCTGCAGCGCCTGCATGGACAAGTTTCCCTGCATCTTCTTCAAGATGAACTCTGTTAATTCTGATTTTTTTGCCGTTGATTTGCACCCAGCCGTTTTTTGCAACCGGCATATCATATTGTGAAATCTGGTAGTTCTTCGGTAAATCGGGGTAGAAATATTGCTTTCTGTCAAATTTTGAATTTTGCGGTATTTCACAGTTGAGAGCGAGTCCTGTCATAATTGCAAAATTGACAGCCTGTCTGTTTAAAACGGGTAAAACTCCCGGATACCCCATGCATACGGGGCAAATTTGAGAGTTGTGTTCCTGTCCGAATTCCGTCCCGCTGTTGCAAAATATTTTAGATTTGGTTTTCAGCTGAGCATGTACTTCCAGCCCTATTACCGTTTCGTATTTTGTCCCTAAGCCGCCCGCATCAACTGCCATGATTAATTCTCCGATTATTAAACATCATTTACATATATATTTTAATCAAAAAGAACCGGGAAATAAAATCAATCCGTATCTCATTATTTAACTTAGCTTAAGATTTGACACATTCCTCTCGCTTCAAATTCATATTTATGATAAAAGATAATAATCAGGTTAATAATTTTGCAGAGGGATTTTTTATGTCAGTTCAATTCGATTTGGGAACCAAGTACCTTGAATACAGAAAAAAAACACAGGAAGCTATTGCGGATATTAAGTTTTCCGATCCGAAAAAAGCTATTAAAGAACTCTACAAAAAATCCTACGGATATCTTCCCTCAGAAAAATCCGCTTATGACGATTATCTCGGATTAATTGTCTGCCTTGAAGAAATTGCAAAAGTTTCCCCTGAAACTGCATTTATAATGACCGATCAAATTCTTACTCAAAAACTTTTGCTCAAATACGGTCTTAAATACGGCATTAACAACGCAAAAAATTCCTTCAATACCGGTGACTTATATGCCGTGCTCTGCGCTGAACCTGCAATGGGCTCCCTTAAAGAAATGACTGCAACCGCTGTAAAAAAATCCGATAAATCCTGGCATCTTTCAGGCAAAAAAATTATAAGAAAAGAACAGCTCGATGCCGATAAATTTATAATTTTTGCAAGAGACGAAGAAGCAAAAATCAGAATTTTCAATGTTTCTGACGGTAAAATTAAAATAAATACAACCGAAAAGCCCTTCGCCGCCGGAAATCTGCACATAAATCATGCCGAATTCAATCTTGATGTCGATGATAACCAAAACGTCGCGTTTATTAACGATAATTTTGAAAGATATCTTTCCATTGCAAGGACGATGATTGCCGCTGTGGCTCTGGGGATTTCGTACAGCTCGCTGATACCGGCTGTTGAAACTGTAAAAACAGTTAAAGATGCAAATAATCAGGCTGTATCTAACTCACAGTCAGCTCAATTCAGCCTTGCCGATTTATTTGCAGAAATGGAAGCCGCAAGAATGCTTACTTATCTCAGCGCTGATTGTGTTGACAAAAATGTTCACAACATAAAATATGCTACTATGGCAAAAGTTCAGGCTACCAACGCTGCAGCTCAGGTATCAACCGGCGCGCTTCAGCTTATCGGCAATTTGGGATACACTACAAATGATGATTTTGTCGATATTATCAACTGTGCTGTCAGCAGTCAGATTAGAGGCGGAACAAACAGAGTGCAAAAAAACCGCATATACGAATATATGCTGGCTAAAAAATAAATCTATAAAAGGTCACAGTTACAAATAATGAATGAAATAAATCAAATATTAAGCAGGGCAGTTAATCCCGAGTATTTTTTGTCTGCTAAAGAAGCTGAAATTTTGTTTTCGGCTGAATCCAAAGATGAACTCAATGCTCTGAAACAAACGGCTGATACTGTCAGAAAAGAAATTTCCGGTGACGAAGTATCGTATATAGTCAATTTAAACGCTAATTTCACCAATATTTGCGAATCTTTGTGCTATTTTTGCGCATTTCGCAAATCGGAAAATGAATCAGACAGTTATGTGCTTGATATTGACGAGTTTGATGAAACGCTATACGATGCCGTAAAAAAAGGCATAACAGAAGTCTGTTTTCAGGGCGGGCTTTATACAAAATTGAGATTTAAAGGCATAAATTCTAAATCGCTCCTCGATACATACGGGAAGCTTTTGCTAAGAGTTAAGGAAAATTATCCTCAAATTCATATTCACGCCTATTCGCCCGAGGAAATCGCCTTTCTTTCAATTATGAGCGGAAAAGATGAAAAATATATCCTTGAATATTTAAAGGATTGCGGGCTCGATTCAATGCCGGGTACCGCTGCTGAAATACTTTCCGACGATATAAGAGCGTTAATTTGTCCGAAAAAAATTAATACAAAAAAATGGGTTGAAATTATTTCGCTCGCCCACAGGCTGAATGTTCCTTCAAGTGCCACTATTATGTACGGGCACTTTGAAAATAACTCTCACAAAGCAAAACATCTTGAAATTCTCAGAAACATTCAAACCGAAACCGGCGGATTTACTGAATTCGTGCCTCTGCCGTTTATTGCCGATAAAACTTTAATCTCGAAGCAAATTGTTCCTTTAACCCCTCAAGACAGACTGAAAATGCTTGCCGTGGCAAGAATTTTCTTCAAAAATCTTATTCCCAATATTCAGGCAAGCTGGGTGAAACAGGGTGATGAAGAAACTGCCGAGGCTCTTGAATGGGGAGTAAACGATATTGGCGGAACACTCGGAGATGAGCGAATTACACATGCGGCAGGCGGGAATTTCGGCAAAGGCAAAGAAAAAGAAGAGCTCATAGAAATAATTAAATCTAAAGGCAGAACCCCCGTTCAGCGAGATACACTATACAAACCGGTAAAAGAACCGGCGCTTGTTTAATTTTCACAGTTTGAATTTATTTTTCGACGACGGAAATACTCGTTATACCTGCGGTTCTTGCAGAATCCATTACTTTAACAACCGCTCCGTGGCTTGATTCATTGTCTGCCTGAATTACTAAGCCGTCCTTTTTTGTTTTTGCCAAATCAGTCAGAGAATACAGCAGTCCTTCTGCGGAAACGTCGCTATCATCAACTTTATAAGTGTTATCTTTTGATACTTCAACCATAATTACTTTTGATTTAGGGTCATGTTCCGCATTATCCTTCGGGACGATGAGACTTAACCCCTGCTGATCCAAAAGCGGCGCAATTACCATCATTATAACCAGAAGAACCAGAAAAATATCGGTTAGGGGCGTTATATTAATTTCGTTGAAAGTTTTTCTCTGCTTTTTACCGCTTATAGCCATGACTTATCCTTTTATTCCAAAGTGGTTCCGTTTTTTGAGGAGTTATTAATCAGTTCGTCCTGCTGTTTTTTGCTTAAAGGTTCTCCTGCGACAGTCAGTTTTTCAAAGCCTGCTGCCTGTGCTGCGCGCATAACTTTCATTATTTCTTTATTTTTTGTGCCTTCATCAGCTTTTACAACCACCAGCTTACTTTTCAGACTGCCGATTTTTTCTTTAAGCTGAAGTTCGAGTTTTTCTCCCGTTGTTCGTTCGCTGTCGAGGAAGAATTCACCGTTTTTTGTAATCGAAACGGTTGTTTCGTTATTCTCAATATTGGCTCCGCTGTTGATTTCAGGCATTTTTAAATTATTGTCGACAGCCTGAAACATTGGAGCAACAACCATCATGATGATTAAAAGCACCAGAAAGATGTCCGTTAGAGGAGTTATGTTTATCTCGTTAAAAATATTATCTTTTTTGTCTGATGATTGCACAGCCATAATTTTCCTTCTTAAAACTGTCTTTGCGGTCTGCTTTCAACCGTTTGGCGAAAAACATTCTGGTTCGGAGCAGGTGCAGGTGTAGGTTCTGCTTCGTCCGCATCTGCAAAACTCAGGAATAAAAGCTTTAACAGTTGGAAATCATCCTCGTACCTTCTGACAACGGACTGGAATGAGTTATAAAGAATAACTGCCACGATTGCAACACCAAGACCGAAAGCTGTTGCTATAAGCGCTGAACCGATACCCTGAGCTACTGCTGCACTTTGATTTCCCTGAGTTGCCAAATCCTGAAAAGTATAAAGAATTCTTACAACCGTTCCGAATAACCCCAAAAACGGCGCAACGCCGCCGATAGTACCCAAAATTGTCAAATGGCTCTCGAGTTTTCTTGCCGCAAGGCTTGTAGTGATATCAAAAGAGCGCGAAAAGTCTTTTTTGTACTCGGCAAGCATTCTTACGCCTTCTTCGGCGACTTCGCCTATAATTCCGCCAAGCTGTCCGCTTAAACTCTGGGCTCCGTCAAGGTTGTTTTTTTGAAGTTCTTTTTGAAGTCTGTGAATAAATTGAACAACATCTCTCTTGTTTTCTTCGTAAAAAGAAAATCTGTTAATTGCCACTGCTACCGTCAAAATTGAGCAGATTAAAATCGGTAAAAGCACTGCCCAGTCTTGTTTGATTGAATGAATAAGTAAATCCATATATTTTAAACCTCTCTTTTATTAAGTCCGTATTAAATTAATTTGAAGTTACCCCGAAAACATTATAGTCAAAAGTAAACTCGATTTGAGCGGAGTCATCACGATATTCGGGCGGCAAAGTTCTGAAAGGAGCGGTAATTTCTACTGCGGACATTGCCGCTCTGTCGGTTGCAGGGTCGCCTGAAGATTTATAAAGGCTCATACCGAGCAGTCTGCCGTCTCTGGCAATGTTAAATAATAAAACAACTCTTTTGCTTGCCGTTCCGCGAGGCGGATCCCAGTTTTTCTTAATTCTTCTTTGCAGTTCCCGCATATAAGGTCCCATATCGGGCTCTCTGATTGCATCTATACCGGGTGTTCCGTTAGGATTTCCGGGGCTTGGATTGCCGGTATTTCCGCTTCCGTATGAATAACCGCTTGCATACCTGTTTTTACCTTTTGTGCTTCCCGTGCCAAGTATGGGTGAAGGCGAATTTTTCCCCGAATTATTGTCCAAATAATCATTTGAACGGCTTGAAGTCGGAGAAACCGCTTTGGGCATTCTTGCAGTCGGTATCGGGGTTTTAATATTTTTTTGGTATGCATTGGAATTGGTTTTTTGCGGAGTAGGTCTCGGAGGAGATGAAGGGGTCGTTCTGGATGCGCTTACCGGTGTAGGTCTGGGAGCAGGAGTTTGAGGGACGCTTCTGGGAGCTGCCGGTTCAGGTTCAACAATCGGAAGATTAGGGTTGTTTTTGCCCCCTGCTCGAGAATCCCTGTCTGACCTGAATTTGGTATTTTTATCTATCGGCGGTTGTTCAGTTTTGTCTACCAAAACAAATTCAATATCCTTAATTTTTTCGGGAGGTTTTTCAAAAACGGGCCACTGAATACCCAGAATTGCCAGCCCGCTTAATACAGCCCATATTAAAAGAACGATTATGGGATGCAGAACAGCCGAAACAACAAGAGATTGAACAAAAGAAATCTCTCGTGTATCTTGCCTCAATACATAAGGCAGTGTATAGCTTTTAGACTGCGAGTCTGACACATACTCGCTTCTGTTAAGGGTTTTCATTAAAACATCCCGAAATGACTTTTATGTATAAAAATAAATTATTAATAAGCGGGCGTAGCTGTGAGAGGTTGTTCGAGTATAATGTCAACCCTGCTGTTTGCGGGAATCATAGCTTCATTACCCTTGTCTATAAGACTTTTCCCAAGCCCCAGACCGCCGCCGACCGCAGTGCCGTAAACTGCACCTCTACCGACATGACCGCCGGATAAAGGTCCGAAAATTGTTCCGAATAATGCGCCTATTCCTGCACCTACCGCACCCTGTTTAACCGCATTACCAACTCGTGATAAATTTGTGCCGCCTACGAGTACTCCGGTGCCGTCAGAGGTGGCTATTTTGCCGGACAGAGGTATTCTTTGTCCGTTAGGAGTAATGGCATTTGTGAAATGAATTTTTAATTTACCGTTTTTACCTGTCAGCCCGGCTCTTTCTGCAATTACTACGCTTCCTTCAATAATACTGTTTGGCGGAATAACCTGACTGCTTCCGAACATCAATCCGGAATTCAGCATTACCGAAACTGTATCGCCTACCGTAAGAAATTCGCTGCTAATAGCGTTTGTTGTTGTTGCGGAAAGGTATGAACCTGCCGGAACAGAAACAACTCTTCCTTGCAGAGGCGGAAGTGTTTGGCTGTAATTATTATAGTTGTTATTGTAATTCGGTTGATTGTTGTACTGCTGAGGGTAATTTTGATTCCCGTAATAGCTTTGCGCCTGAACAGGCAGATAGATGTTTGAAATCATTGCTGCGGTTAATAGCGCTAATACTGCTTTTGGATTATTGTTCATTTCCAATTCTCCTCTAAAATTAATAACCAATTAAATTTTACTATACAGATAATATAATATTATACTTTTTTTGCCTATATTAACCAATTATTAACAAAAATATATTTGGCTGGAACCGAAAAATCTTATTTTGGAGGCATATAATTGTAAGCCAGAACTATATTTTCTTTGTTAAATCTGTCAATAAGGCTTTTGTAAAGTATTCGCGATACCTCCCATTGACTTGAAGGCTTTGTTTTAACCAATATTTTTATGTTTGCTCCGTCCGTATTAACGGAATCTATGCCTAAAAGTTCCGGAGGCTCTAAAATTAAATCTTTTAATGCTGTTTTGGATTTTTCCAGTTCTTCTCTTATTACCGTAAAGATTTTGTCAAAATCCTGGTTCGGTGTAACTTTAAGGTCGATTACCGCTCTTGCCCAATGTTTTGTCATAACCGATACAATTTTGATTTCACCGTTGGGTATTATATGAACGTTGCCTTCCAAATCCCTTAAAACAGTAGTTCGAAGCGTCATATGCTCGACAACCCCGCTGTGGCTGTCGGTTTTGATAACATCCCCTATTCCATACTGGTCTTCCAGCATAATAAACAGTCCCGTTAAAAAATCTTTAACGAGGCTTTGAGCTCCGAAACTTATCGCCAAGCCCAATACACCCGCACCGGCAAGAATTGGCGCAATGTTAATGCCTAATTCACCTAAAATAAACATTATGCAGATTATAGTAATAAAAATAATTATGAAATTATTAATAAGTGAAGTTACCGTTTTCGATCTTAATTTTGCTCTTTCATCGTGCACGAGAGATGTTTTAACCAGAAATTTTCTTAATTTTTCTGTAAAAAACATCAGAAATTTAACGGCAATCAGTCCTGCAAGTACAATTAATAAAATTCTTATTGAGGTTTTAAAAAAATCTTTTGTCAGAAAAATTTCTTGACAGCCTTTACATACTTCATTTACCAGAAAGTTTTTAATATTATCCATAGTCAGCTCCTGTTATTATTTTGAGAATACTTTTTTAGCAGGGTGGATAAATAATCTTTCGAATTTTCTGCAAAGTCTTATGAAAGCCGGTTCCTGATATTTCATCAGCGGGTCAACCAGAATTGTCACGAGCCCAATTCTTTGACCGACAAATATATCCGTCAAAGTTCTGTCACCTACCATTGCCACCTCCGATGGCAGCAATTTCATATCTTTTATTGCTTTTAATGTGGCTCCGCGTCTCGGTTTCTTTGCACGGTAATAAACCGGAATCCCGATTTCTTTTTCAACCTCTTCGATATAATCTTTGTGCGGATTATTACTGACAACCGCAAGCTGAAAATGTTCTTTTGCATTATTAAGCCATTCTCTGATATCTTCGGTCAATTTTCCCGATCTGGGTTTCATTATAGTGTTGTCAAGGTCAAAAATTAACCCCTTTATTCCCTCTTGAATTAAGTCTTCAAAATTGATTGAGGTCACATGGTCGGTAATATAAGTAGGTCTAAGCTTAAAAAACATATTAATCCTTCGTACTCCTGATAATAGCGTTTTTCCAATTTTGTATGTCTTTGTCAATTTTAATATAAACCGTTTTGTTTGTGTCGGCTTTTTCAACGGTGTTTCCAAAAATATCTTCAATTGAGATGATTCTCGACCCGGTTGTTTCAGTTGGGGTAATGATTTCAATTTTTTGATTTAACATAAACTGATTTTTAACGTTAATAGTGAAAAAATTATTTTCTGTTTTGTCCTCTATAAGTCCCAAAAAATCAGCCTTTGCCGTACCTTTGCTGTTTGCGTAATTGTAACGGGAAGGGTCGCTCGTGTTCTCATAAAACTCTGTCGTAAAACCACGGTTGCCTGCAAGTGACAATTCCTGAAGCATTTCTTCAACATTGATTTTTTCGCCTTTTAAATATGCGTCGATTGCCTGTCGGTATGCTCTTGCCGTAACAGCAACATAATAAAGGCTTTTGGTTCTGCCTTCAATTTTAAAACAGTTCACGCCGCAATCCATAAGCGCCGGTATGTGTTCAATCAAGGCAATGTCTCTCGGATTAAGGATATAGCAGCCCTTTTCATCTTCCGTAATATCAAAATATTCGCCGGGGCGTTTTTCTTCAACCAGTTTATATTTCCATCTGCAGGGCTGAGTACAGTTTCCCCTGTTTGAGCTGCGGTCGGGAGTGGTCATATATTCGCTCAAAAGACATCTTCCCGAATAAGAAACACACAATGAGCCGTGAACGAAAACTTCTAATTCAATATCCGGAACTTTTTGAGATATTTCGGAGATTTCACCCAAAGAAAGCTCTCTTGCCAAAATAACTCTTGCTATGCCGTTATCGCGCCAGAATTTAACCGCTTCGCAGTTGAGGGTGTTTGCCTGAGTGCTGACATGCAAAGGTATATCGGGACAATGTTTTTTTAGTACATTATAAACGCCAAAATCGCTGAATATAAATGCATCCGGTTTTTCATCACCTATAATTTCAAGGAATTCGGGTATTTTTGCTATATCTTCATTTTTTGCAAAAATATTTATGGTTACATAGGCTTTAATGCCTGCTTCATGAGCTTTTTGGATTGCCTGATTAATGTTTTGCGCCGTTATAATTTCACCCGATTTCATATATCTTAGGCTAAAATCTCCTATGCCGAAATAAACCGCATCAGTGCCGTAGGCGGCGGCATAATGAAGTTTTTCCAGATTGCCCGCGGGAAGTAAAAGCTCAGGTGTCATAATTCCTTTCTTTTCAGCTTACGTTCAATATTATATTTTGAATATAAGTTCTTTTAAAGAAAAGGTTTAAAATGCTGATTTTTGGGCAATAGAAATAAGATTTGCTATTGTTTCGTTAAAATCTGCTTTTTCAGAGGTTTTCTGTTTAAGAAAATCGTTTATTTCATCAATCAGACTTATGGCATTATCTATTTGAGCGTCTGTGCCTTTGACATAAGCTCCGATATTAATCAAATCGGCGTTTTTATTATAAACGGCAAGAAGATTGCGGATTTTACCTGCGGCGTCAAGATGCTCCTGTGCGGAGACTTCAGGCATTACCCTGCTGATGCTTCCCAGTATGTCGATTGCCGGGTAGTGGTTTTTGTGCGCTAAATCTCTTGATAATATAACGTGTCCGTCAAGAATACCCCTTACCGTATCGGATATAGGTTCGTTGAAATCGTCACCTTCCACCAGAACTGTGTAAAGTCCCGTAATTGTCCCTTTGTCGCTTGTGCCTGTTCTCTCTAAAAGCTTGGGCATCAGAGCAAAAACAGAAGGAGTATAGCCTCTCGTTGCCGGAGGCTCTCCGATTGCAAGTCCGACTTCTCTCTGCGCCATAGCGATACGTGTGACGGAATCAAGCATAAACAGAACGTCTCTGCCCATATCTCTGAAGTATTCCGCGATGCTTGTCGCAACGTGAGCCGCTTTGATTTTAACGAGTGAAGGCTGGTCGGATGTTGCAACAACCACGACAGAACGCTTCAATCCTTCTTCGCCGAGCGAATTTTCGATAAATTCCCTGACTTCTCTGCCTCTTTCTCCGATTAGAGCAATTACATTTATATCTGCGCTTGTATTTCTTGCAATCATACCCAGAGTTGTGCTTTTACCCACGCCGCTGCCCGCAAATATCCCCATCCTCTGTCCTTTTCCGATTGTTGCAAAGGCATCAACGGATTTTACGCCCATGACAAGCGTTTCTTTTATCCTTTTACGGGTGAGCGGATTAATTTTTTTGATTTTTGTCGAATAATGCCGTCCTTCTCTTATTTCACCCATTTCATCAATAGGCTTGCCGAGCCCGTCGAGCACTCTTCCCGTAAGTTCGGAACCGACTTTTACTCTCAAAGGTCCGCCCGTATTTGTAACTGTGGCGCCCGGTCTTAAACCTTCCATATCCCCAAGCGGCATCATAAGAACTTTCTCGCCCTTAAATCCGACAACTTCCGCCCAAACGGGTTTTTCGTCCATGTTAGGGTAAATATAACAAAGATCGCCTATACTCGAAGTCGGACCGTCGGTTTCTATTACCAGTCCGATTATCTGGGTAACTTTGCCGATTTCTTT
>CAZXPD010000039.1:0-22814 GCA_964643065.1 uncultured Gammaproteobacteria bacterium
TGCCGGCAAGAGGGGTATTTGCCTGCGGAATATATGGAACAATGCTTGCAATTTCGGTTTCAAATGTTTGAAAGAAGAAAATATCATTTGCGATACTTTCGATTGTCTGACCGGGAAGCCCGACCATTATACCGCTCCCGACTTTATAGCCGAGATTTTTTAGAACTCTTATGCATTTAATTCTTTCCGGATATTTCAAATCGGGATTTAATTGTCTGTATAAAATAGGATCACTGGTTTGATGATTTAACAGATAGATTTCCGAACCTGCGTTTCGCATTAATGAATATTCAACCGGCGATTTTTCGCCTATATTGAAACCGATTGACAGTTTAGCCGTATTATTTATTAATTTGATAATCTTAACAATTTCATCGATTGAATATTGCGAATCTTCCCCCGATTCAAGAATAACGTTTTTAAAACCTTCTTTCTCGGCTTTTTGAGCTAATTTTGCAATTTGATCCGGTTTCATTCTAAAGCGTGTCAATTTTTCGTTCGATTTTCTCATTTCGCAGAAAAGGCAGTTTCTTTCGCAGTAATTAGAAAATTTAATTACTGCAATCTTTTCTGTTTTTTTGCCTATATGAGCTTCTTTTATAACGTGACCGGTTTTATGCAAATGTTGTAATTTATCTTTGTCGTGCATTTTTAGCAGGTCGGTTAAATCCTGCTTGGTATAGTTTTGAGTATGCTGGTTTCTGCTTTTCAATGAAATTATCCTATTTTTGCGGTTATAAAAATCATAAACACATTATTTTATAAGTTTATATTAAATTTCGCTTTTAAGCTATCAATTTTAAAAAACCCTTCCTTTGAAAAGGAAGGGTTTTTTCAGAACTATTAAGTTGTTATTTTATTATCACTTTTTGGTTAGTTGTATCTATCGTTAAAGGGTTTGTCAATTTAATAAATACAATTTCACCAACCGGAATATCAATTTCGCCGCCTGAATACAGAATAGCACCGAGCTTGCCGAGCCCTGAGGCTGTTGTCCCGCCGTATATAGCTCCTGTCTTTGCGCCGCCTGTCAATGAGCCGAGAAGAGAGCCGACAATGGCTCCTGTTGCAGCATCCTTAGCAGTTGTTACTATACCTTTCTGTCCGATATTATGAAGAGAACCGGAAATTATGTCTCCTGTTTGCGTTGCAACAGCGGCAGTTATTGGGTATTTTTCACCTGTCGGAGTGATAATTGAATTAAAGTTTATGGAGATAACGGCATTGTTGGTATTTTGTGATGCTCTAACAATACTGTCAATTGTACCTTCTATTCTGCTGCTTCGTAAGATCAGGTTAAGACCTTTGCTTGTAGTTATGTTCTGATTAATCCTTAAAGAAACTTTATCTCCGACTTTATTGAGTGTGCTGTTTAAAGCCGTCCTTAGTTCTGCGGGAAAAGTCGTATCAACAAGGATTGTTGCCGCATTGCCGTTGACATAAACTTCAGAATAGGCGTTATTTTGTGAGGATACAGTAATTTCATCATAATATGGAGTTACTGCAGGCGTTGAAGTCGTAGATGTTGTAGAAGTTGAACTTACTCCGACTGTTAGGTTTAGTACGCTCCTCAAATTATAAAGCATTGCCGCAACTTCGGCTCTTGTTGCGTTTTTGTTGGGCTCAACTTTATTGGGAAGCGGATAGTTCACAAGAATATCTTTCCGATAAACGTTTGCAAGTGAGATAACTCCCCAAGAAGGCACCTGAAGTGCATCGGTGAACCTGCTCGTAATTTTGACAGCTTCGTCTTTTGTCAGAGAACTGTCTTTTACCGCATTTGAAAGAACTGATATAACCTGAATCTTTGTCACATTAGCTTGCGGAGCAAATCTGCCGTCAGGAAAACCGTTTATTAATCCTAATTTATAGGCGGTTTTGATATTTTTTGCCGCCCAAAAATTTGCGGGAACGTCTATAAAACCTGCTGAAATATTGGTCGAAGTATCTGTTTTTTCCAGGGCTTTTACCGCCATTGTTGCAAATTCCGCTCTTGTAACAAAATCATCGGGTCTAAATGTATTGTCCTGATAGCCGCTCACGATATTTTTCTCGGACAAACCCGAAATTGCATCATAAGCCCAGTAGTCTTTGCCGACATCGGCAAAATCAGCCGAAAATGCTTTTCCTGCAGCAAAAACAATGACAGATAAAATTAAAAGAGCATTTTTAATGTTTTTTCCAACCATGAATTTCTCCTTTTTAAAATTAAGTCTCTTTTATACATTGAACATTATATTTAAAAATTAAATTAAAGATATTGATACAAATAAATTCTTTTCTATATAATTAATAAATATAAATTTTGATTGAATATTATGAAGGGAAAAAATATGCGGAAAAGTTTACTAAGCATGGCGGTTATCCTCAGTGTTTTCGGTTCAGGTTGTTTGACAGCATCTTTTGCGGAAGAGCAAAAAGCTATAACTTTAAACAACAGTGAAACTGCTAAAACTGATAATCTGAAAATTTCAAGCAACAGCCCGTTAAACGCTGTCAAGGATACAAAGACTTTAAAGGGCAGTGTTCAGAATGAATTTCATGTTTTAAACGAGATTCAGTTAAACATTAATGATGTAACCGGACCGGGAAAATCCAGTTCATCTTTAACTGACGGCGTTCTTTACCTTGAGAATTTAAATTTATATGGTAAAGGCAATTTAAACGGTCTCGATTACTCATTTAATGTTGGAGGAAGAGCAACAAACGATGACAGAATAGATGTAAGATCGATGACAATTACTTCCCTTCAGGGACGTGCATCTTACAACAATAATTACCTGAATGCAGGTGACGTTTTTGAATCCTTCTCGCAATATTCATTAAACACGAACTTAAAAGGCGTATCGTATAAATATGCAAACACTGATGATGATTTACCCGACGTAACATTTGTTTACGGCTATGCTTATCCGAGATGGGAAAGTTTCTTCCGCGCAACTAACGCAAGAGCAATCCAGAGAGTTGGGTACGGCGTCAATTTAAGACATGATCTTACCCCAAATTTAACAGCCGGTATGAGTTTTTTAAGATCTCAGGATTCAGAGAGACAGACTGATGAAGACCCGATGTATCATAACAGTGTTTACAGTTTGGATTACGAATACAGACCGATTACCGGATTAACCATAAGAGGAGAATCTGCATTTTCCGATGCTGACGCACAATATTCGGCAGGAGACGGACATGTGGGATATTTTGGTAATGCTCACAGAATTGAAGCAATCGGTGACGGCGGACCAAGCAGAGTAAGTTTGGAATGGGAAAGAGTTTCTCCTCACTTTGAAACATTTTTAGGTTCGGCTTCACAGGACAGACAAAAAGCCAAAGCCAAGTGGAGATACAAATACAACAAAAACATTACTTTTAACACAGGTTTTATGTGGCTTATGAGCGGACTCAAAGATGATGCAGGCAGAACAAATACATACAAACCTGATTTTGGCGTAAATATAAAAAGACTTTTCGGCAGAAAATATTCAGAAGCCGATTTGTCATATAAAATTGACAGAAAGTCCAGCAGAGGACAACGGCAGTTTGATCATTTCACAACTTTTAATTACAGAGACAGATTTTTCGGTTTCTTAGACTCTGACAGCACATTCAGCTTTACAAACTACAATACAAATAAGCACGAGAGAAAAAATTACGAATATAATTACTTTACTTCACTGAGTTCACGTCATACATTGGGTATGTTTGTTTTAAAACCCTCAGTTAATGCCGGAAGCAACTTTATTGACGATGAATTCAACAATACGGTTGATAAAATTATCGAATACTCAACAGGACTCGGGATAGATGTTCCTAAATACAAACTTACTTCCAACTGGAAGTTTGGACAAAATATTCTGAAATCAGGCGGTGGAGACGATTCAAATAAGTTGTTTGCCAACATCAGCTTCTATTACAAGCCGAGTTTTCTTGGTATGTTTAACAACAGCACAATTTATCTGAGAGCTGCCGTAAATGATTTCAATTTCCAGACAAAAACCAGGAACTTTAACGAAAAAAGCATATCTATGGGTATAAATATACCTCTTTAAAAATAGGGAGAAAGCAAATGAAAAAATTTCTTGCAATAGCATCATCTCTCGCAATTCTGGCAGCATTTTCGGCAGACAGAGCAGAGGCATTTTGGAATCCTTTCAAATGGTTTTATAATGCCGTCAAAAACTCTCAGCCTTCAGAAATAAACAATCAGTTTTATACTGATTTGCAAAATGGCAGAGCTGCTGCGGCAAGGATTATTAATGCCTACGAAGCAAGAAGACTTCTGTCGTTTATGGATTGTGTCAGTGAACGCTACACAGACGACAAAGATATGCTTGAATCCGAAATAAGAGATGATTTCAGCACATATTCGCACATAAACATTAATTATATTGTTAACAATGTTGTTTCCGATACAAAAGACAAACTTTTTGTTTCAATTAATTACAGCATTAAGGCAATACCGCGAAGAACAGGAAGTACTTATTCCAACAGAGGTACTGCTGAATTAATCTTTATTAAAGAGGACGGAAAATATAAACTTTATTCTCAAAGAAGACCATATTTATTCGGTATAAGTGATAACTAAGAATTTGGAGCTATATATGAAAAGACTTTTAAACTTATTTTTGGCGGTATTAACAATCTGTATGTTTTTTGTACCTAAAGCAGAGGCAAAGTGGTGGATATTTGGACAGGGAAAAGAAGATTTATCAATTAATTACCTGTATTTGAATAAAACATCATTTGACGAGAGCGATAATAAAATAACATTTTATTCGGATATGCTTCCTGACGGAACTCTTAACATAACGGGAAAAGCTTCGGTTAAAAATGCCAAAATAGGTTATGTAAAAGTCACCACTGATAACAAGCAAAACTGGGAAAAAGCCAAACTTTCCGATAAAGGAGTTTTTCAGTACGGCTTTAAACCCGAAATTGATAAAGAATATGAAATATACATTGAAATAGCAGATACTACCGGAAGAATTAACAATGTTGACGATACTTACAAGAAAGTAAAAGTTTTGAAAGGCAACATTACACAACTTATCAGAGATTCATTAGACGGTATGATTAATGCCTATCAAAATGAAGAATCAAATTTATTCATGACATACGTGAGCCCGGATTTCGCAGGTGACGAGTCTGTTCTTGACACTGCAGTCAGAAAAGATTTCACCGCTTTTGACTATATTAAAATTAATTACACTATTAACAATATTTCCACGGATGCAGCAGGCAAAGCTTTTGTATCATTAAACTACAACAGAAGCGTAATCTCATCCAAAAGCGGCAGAACATATACAGATTACGGCAATACCGAATTTGTTTTCAAAAACTATGACGGCAAATACAAAGTATTCTCTATGAAAAACCCGCTTATTTTCGGTTTAAGCGATGCCGGGAATGTTGCAACCGGAACAATTCAATCCACTAATAATAATCCAATCATCATTGTTGATGAATCCGGCAATGTAGATGAAAAACCGTTTGATCAGGCAATAGATATTATTGAAGACGGTGATGACGGTGACGACGGCGGAAGCTATGAATCCGGAAGTACAACTCTTGCAGCCGGGGATGCTTGGAACTTTGAAACAGCAGAAAAAGGTTCAGGCGTGCACTTCAGTTTACACGGCGCAACGGTATTTCTTGATACTTGGAATGAGCTTGGAACAGGCGACCCATGGTTTGATGACAAAGGACTTATTGACCTTGGAACAGGCAGTTTGGCCAGTGTAACTTCAGTTCCCGCTTCAGGATACAGCAATACTTACATTGATATAAGCACTATCGTTGGTCACGTCTTTGCTGTTCATTTAAGCAACACAAAATATGCCGTCGTTAAAATTGTCAGTTGGAACGGAACAAATGCATCACTGCAGTTTAAATACCAGCCTGACGGAAGTACTAACTTTTAATCAGAGGGATTATGCAGTTAAAAAAAATAACAGCATGTTCGCTTATTTCGGTAATGCTTCTAGCAAACACCACAGTGTGTTTTGCGGAAGCATTTACCGATCCTGATGCCTTTGCAAAGAGCATTAAACTTGGACTGGATTATGCAACGGCAACGGCTGATGCAAAAGATGCAGTGGAAGGCGGCAAAGCCGTTCTTCAAAAAGAATTTGACGACTGGACATGGAAGTATGTCATAGGCAACTATGAGAAGCTCATTACCCAAAATGCCGAAGCAGAACTTCCTGATTTCAAAGGTAAAATTGACAAAGTTAAAGTTGTTATCGAAAAGATCCAAGAAGTATCAACAGCAGTTGGCATGGGCAAATATGATGATGCATTGATAGGAACGACAGATGCTATAGTGAATACAGTCGATCATCCTGTCATATCTGCTCTTTGGGCGGCTGTTAAGCTGACTTACGAATCCCATAAGTTGGTGAAAGATACCGGAGCCGAACTGCAAATCGAGTCTCTATACGGAGCAGTAGAAAATGACCGCAGACTTCGGGGTTCATCAGACGGAGACGGTCCTAAATTGTTTAATTTAAACAGCGAAACCGTTGATTATTTTTTCAATAAATACTTGATTACAAATGACAATACGCGGGAAATGATGAAAGCCTATGTAAAAGTCAGGCTTGGCGAAGACTTTCCCGAAAGGTCTTACTGGCAAAGTTTTACTGATTTGATGTCCGTAGGTTCAGGCGCTGATAATGAAAGAAGTCATGAAATTGCTCAGTTGAAGGAGTTTGAAAATACTTCAAAGCGCTGGATAATGGAACTGCTCAAAGACATGAACAATCAGGCAAAAGTGCGTTGGGCGCAGGTTCGGATTGCTCAGGAAAGAGCCGAGTTTGAAAAATTTGTCGCCAAATTCAGCATGTTTGAAAACAATATGCCGCGTTTATTAAAAGAATTCAAGGAACTGAAAGAATTTGCAAAACAGGCAAAAGGCTTTCCTAAATTCATAGAAGAGAGCAAAAAAGAACGAACTAAAGCCGAAGATGCCTATTCTAAATTGACAGCGTCAAAGATTAAAGAAAAAAAAGAGATATTTGATTTAGCTGATAAATGGCAATTAAACTGTTTAAATTTTGGAAGCAAAGCCTCACTTATAGGAGAAAAATCGCTTTCAGAAACCCTTATGGGAGAATGGAAAGCATGGAATGTTTTAAAAGATAAAATAGGAAAAGATTTCCAGGCAGCCGATCCTGAGGACGTTGTGCAGCAAACTGCAACAGAATCTCTCAGATCGCCGGAAGGTTCTTCTTATCAATCTCAAATGAACGCTGCTATTCAAGCTTATTTTAATTCACATTTTAAAGATCTTATAGTTCCGTACCCTTGGCCCGAAGAACCTGAAAAAGTAAAGCAGGAATATTTAAACGCTATAAATACGGGGGTACCTGGCGACAAACTCTGGAAGATAAAACAAAAACTTAATTGGGGTGAATACACCTGTAGAGGGGATGATTGTCCTGATTTAGAAAACTCTGATACATATTTTTATAAAATTTCTAAGGAAATGAACAAAATTGCTCTGGAAAATCCCCGTTCCGAATTTGATTGGGTCTATGACGGACAGGGCAGGAAATATGAAGGATGTACGGTTTTAACCGGAGCAGGACTCGGATGCAGTGTTTATTATGCGCTTGAAGCCGGCAATAAAGCATTAAATAACCTTAAAGAACTTCAAGAATCCGAATATCAAGACGCAAAAAAATACATGGAAAACCTGGACAATTCTTTTGCGGAGTTGGCAAAGGCAAGAAGAGCTCAACTTCAAGAAATAATGACAGGTTTGGCTAAATTCAGCGGAACATTGCCAATACCTCCCGAAGATGCGGGTTCAAACTGGGAACCTAACGTTATTTCATATATGAAGCATGAGATTGACTACATTAAACCTTATACACATATCGCCATAGGCAAAATGTACGAACCCGAATCGGATAATTTAGCTATGATATCATTCAGGTTGAGCTACGAAGCTAAAAATTTAAGAGGCAGAGTAACTATGCTCGAAAATTATCAGGACGGTTTCAAAGCTGAAATAGATTCGCAAGCTAAAATATGGGAAAAAGCCGTCCCTGAATGGAATGAGTTTTATCAGAAATTAAACCTTGATGAAAATGATTATATACAATTAAGGTGGTTTGCTGACAGGTCTTTTACAAAAGACAGCATCGATAAGTACGTTAAAGCCGCAAATGCCGTTAGTTACTATATCTCTTCGGCAAAAGGGATTTATGAATCCTTTAAATCAAATTCTGCAACTGAAATTAATAATCTCACGACAGATGCCGACTATCTTGAAAGCATCAAAACAGAATGGGATAAATGGTTGGATAAGCAAATTAAAAACGGTATCCTTACCAATTATTACGGAAATATCTATCCCGCACCGCGCAAAAACAGTGACGGCTACTGTCTGGTAGATAAACCTTACGAGCATTACCTCACGCAGGAAGATTTTTCATCATATTTTGAACCGGTTACCAAAGAAATGAAAACTCTTAAAGTGTATGCGCTTGCGGAGCATTATTTGCCCCTTGCTTATACAAATATGAACGATTTAATTAAAAAATTCGATGATTACAGACCGGCTAAAGAACCTAATTTTATTCATCCGGTTGCAAAAACACCCGTGTGGAAAAGTGATATTGAAAAAGCAAAAACTATTTTAAACAGTATCAAAGTCGATAATCCGGATTATCTGGATAAAATGGTACAAATTTCTAAACTGCTTCCTTATACATTAAGAATGGGTACTGATGCTGAAAGAAGAAATGAAGAGCAAATGGCGACTATATTGGGCAAGCCGGTACCACCGCCTGTTAACAGATGGCTTGGCGAATTAAGACCTCTGGATGAGAATTTGCTTAATAAATTTGATATAGGGAATGAATTTCTAAGTTTACGCTCAAAGATAAAATCCATTCTTGAAGAGAGACAAAAGTATCTTGATCGCCCTGTTCAACCTCCTCCAAAGCAAGAAAATCCACAATTAAAAGCACTTTTGCAACAGATATCAGATTTTCTTTCGTCTTTAAATAAAACAGGCGGTACAAATGTTAATTTAGTCGCTGATTATTATTCCAAGTTGGCAAATTTTAAAATAGCTTACGATAACATCGGACAAAAAGATACTGCTGTAGATTCTTCTTTAGAAGCTCTGGCTGCCAAAATTAACAGCCTTGCAGAAATGGCAAGTCAAGAAGAAAACGCATCAGCTAACAATGTAAGAGATTTTTATAACGGATTTAAACAAGCATATGAAGGTAAAAATGCCGGTCTTCTCGTGAGCATGATTTCAGATGACTGGGAAGCAGGGGACGGAACAACTCTTTCCGATGTAGAGACCAATTTTAGCCGAATATTTTCAATGTTTGACTATATTAAATTCAATATCACAAACTTGAATATATTTGTGGCAGGGCAAAATCTATACAATATCAGTTATGATGTTGAAATTATAGCCGAAAACTATGAACAGGCTCTTAAACATCAGGAAAAATCTACCGTAAACGAGCAAGTCCAAGTGTTAAACGGTAAAGTTAAAATTATAAGAACAATCAGAGGCAGATATTGGGATATTTAAGGCCATTTTGTGCTATATTTTAATATCTGACAAGAAAAAACTAAGCATATGCGTAAAAATTCTGACAGAAAAATAGTTCTTTCCGGAATGACCGAGCAAGAGCTGGAAGAAGTGGCTTTTTTGAATGACCAGCCTTCGTTCAGGGCAAAGCAGTTAAAAAGCTGGCTTTATAACAAATCTGCTTCAAGTTTTGACGAAATGACCAATTTGTCAAAAGATTTCAGGACAAAACTTAAAGAAACAGCCGTTATTTCAGATACGGAAATTGTCCAAAAGCTTGAAGGCAAAGACGGTACAATCAAATATCTTTTAAAATACCATGACGGCAGTGTTGTTGAAACCGTGCTGATGCGTTTTGACAACCGTCCTAACCTGACAGCCTGTGTCAGCAGTCAAGTCGGGTGTGCGGTTGGATGTATTTTCTGTGCTACCGGCCACAGAGGCTTTGTAAGGAACTTAAAATCAGAAGAAATAGTCGATCAAATTATGACAATTCAGAGAGATTCGGGTAAAACAGTCACTAACGTTGTATATATGGGACAGGGAGAGCCTTTATTAAATTTTGACGAAGTTATGAAGTCCGTAAGATTTATAAATCAAGAATTGGAAATCGGTTCAAGGCGAATTACAATTTCAACCTGCGGAATTATTCCGGGTATTAAGAAATTCGCCGATGAAAACCGTCAGCTGACACTGGCTTTATCTCTGCATGCCCCAAATCACGAGCTGAGAGCAAAATTAATTCCGATTGAAAATAAATATCCCATTGATAAAGTAATGGAAGCATTAAAATATTTAACGGAAAAGACCGGAAGACGCGTTACAATTGAATATATACTTATTGATAAAATTAATGACGAAATACATCACTCTAAAGAGTTATTGCAGCTCATTCAAAATTTAAAATGTAATATAAATTTAATTCCCTATAATCCGGTAAAAAACAGCACTCTCAAAAGCCCCTCCACTCATAGGATTGAGGCATTTAAAGAAATTATTATGAATTCCCCTAAAAAAGTTACGCTTCGTCTTGAAAGAGGGGCAGACATTTCAGCCGCATGCGGGCAGCTAAGCGGTGAGCAAAACTGATTTCCGGCACTCAAGGTTTATTAATAAACTCAAAAAATTTTGGTGGCAGATTTTTGTTATGTAATATTTCTTAATATTTGCATGAAAAATAGCAATTATTTCAAAGAAATATACTTTGTATATATATAACATATACGATAAAACAGACAAGCCGAAAGGAATTCTCAAATATGTTTAATGAGAAAATTTTTGCAATAGACTTTCAGGAAAAAAATGAAACATTTTTTAGAAAAGCTGATATTTCATATAATGCCGAAACCCTTTTGGCAAGATTTAACATAGACATTGAACAAACTATTCTTTCGGAATAGTTTAAAAAAAATTAAGAGAGAGAGCGACCATCCAGTCAAGGTACTATGGAGGAGCATTGGTTTAAATCTGCTTAAAAGCAGATTTTTTTTGTTAGAGAGTGCAGATATTTTCGATGATTTTTAAGCTAAAATTTTAGTAAAAATAAATTCCTTTAATCTTGAAAGGAGCAAAAATGATTGACGTAAATGTAAAAGCAGTTGACTTTTGCCTGACTGGTACAGATGAAAACGGAATTGAGAGAGAATTTTGCTTAAAAGACTTTTTAGGTAAAGGAAAAGACATTGTTGTGTATTTTTATCCCAAGGATGATACTTCGGGCTGTACGCAGGAAGCGTGTGATTTTCGTGATAATTTTAGCAGAATTTCTGAAAAAGCGTTTGTTTTAGGAATTAGCCCCGACGATGTTATGAGCCATAAAAAATTCAGAGAAAAGCACAGCCTTAATTTTCCGCTCTTGAGCGATGTTGAACATAAAGTTCTCGAAGATTACGGAGCTTGGGGAATAAAAAACATGTACGGCAAATCATATATGGGAGTTATACGTTCAACATTTTTGATTAACGAAAGCGGCAGTGTAAAAAAAGTCTGGCGCAACGTACATGTTAAAGGTCACGTTGATGAAGTTATAAAAATTTTGTGATTATTCGCCCATGACTTTAACAATGACTCTTTTTCTGCGTCTGCCGTCAAATTCGGCATAATAAATTTGCTGCCATGTTCCGAAATCGAGCTTTCCGTCGGTAACAGGAACAATAACCTCATGCCCGATTAACAAACTTTTCAAATGGCTGTCACCGTTGGTTTCGCCTGTATGGTGGTGTTTATAGTTAATATTAAACGGGGCAAGCTCTTCCAGCCATTTGTCAATATCTTCTATCAATCCGCTTTCAGCGTCATTAACATAGACGCCGGCGGTGATATGCATTGCTGAAACAAGTATCATCCCTTCTTTAATTCCGCTTTTTTTTAGAATATCTGCAACTTCACTTGTTATGTTTATGTATTCTCTGTGATTTTGAGTGTTGAACCATAAGTATTCGGTATAAAACTTCATATTTTCCTCCTTTAATTCTGACGAATTAACCACCGACTTAGATTTTAACCTGTCTATACCAAATGTAAAACATTGTAACTTTCTCTTAAAATTTTAATTTTTTCTTTAAAGTTTCGTTGCAAACAACCGATAAGATTATTAAGAATAACATAGTAACATAAGGAGCATGCAGATGACAGATATTAACAAGCTCAATATTAATATAAACAACCAGCTAAAAATCGATTCTAAAATCAAGGAACACAAAAAAGAAACGGAAGAAGCGTTGGGTGATGAGCTGGAACAAAGCAATCAGCCACGAGTTTCTTATAAAGATCCCGATAAAGTTTTTGAATTTATGGAAGGGAATATTAATTGCTCAGTTGAAACAACGACAAAGAAGAAAATCGTTGAGATATCAAAATATGTTTCACAAAGTGATGCGAAGAGAATTAACAATTCAGTAAAGCAGTACTTAAAAGCAATTGACTTATTTGAGCAAAAAGCGGCAGAAGAATTTAACCTCCCGCCTGAAATCGCAAGAGAACTCGCATTAAAGGCATTTGAACAGAACTATCTGAGCTAGTTCAAAAAGGTTTAAAATTAAACTCCCGTTCCTGTCAGGTTCGGGAGTTTTAATATTTGTATTTTGCCGGTGCTGTTATGCTCTAACAACAAACATATCAGCATTTAAGGGTGTCCCCATGTTGAAGTATTTAAAATCTTTAATATCATCAGAATAATACGGAGGGTTTATATCGCTTCCTTTAATTTCTGAAGGAACATTCATTGGTCCGTTATCGCTAAGTCTATAACCCTCATAATCACAACCTAAGATATTTGTAACTTGTCTTTTGCCTTCTATTGTCTTATAGGGATACAAATTTGCCATTTGATTTCCGGGTAACAAATCAAGAAAAGAAGCAATACCTTCATCTATCGTAGAGCCATAAGTATAGCCTCCCTTTATGGGTAAACACATCTCGAATCTAATCAACAAATCTTGTCCAATCTCATTTAACCCCATAATAAAATCCTCCATAAATTAACGCTTCTAAATAACCTCTATTTATATAAAAACATTTATTTCAAAAAACTTGCTTCTGTTTGCAAGCTATAATATATGTATATCTACTGTTTTCTTTTGAATTAAAGAAATTGTGGGTTATGATATTGTGTTTACAATTTTTAATATTGAAATATTCCAACGCATTTCAAGCGAAAAATTTACATCAAATCTATTTTTAACTACAATTGAATTAATCTGTAACTCGGTTTTGAAATGAAATTCAGTATAAGCGATATATTAAAAGCAACCGGCGGAAAACTGCTTATAGAAAATAATCTTACGGGAAGTTTTTCTATTTCCACAGACAGCAGATCTATCCATCATGAAGAAATATTTCTTCCCTTGACGGGAGAGAACTTTGACGGTCATGATTATATTGAAAAGGCTCTGGAAAAAGGAGCTCGGGGTTACTTTATAGATGAAAAACATTCGGAAACCTTTAAAGATAACGATGACAGCGTCAAATTCGTAATTGAGGTTGAAAACACACTTGAAGCATACCTGCGGATTGCGAACTTAGCGAGAAAAAAAATCAATCCCGTTGTTGTTGCCGTTACGGGCAGTTCAGGCAAAACGACCGTTAAGGAAATGATTTGGAATGTCCTTTCAACAAGTTTCAAAACCCATAAATCACTGCTAAACCATAATAACGAAGTCGGCTTATGCCAGACCATGCTTACCATGCCCGCTGATACAGAGGTTTTGGTAGCAGAAATGGGAATGAGAGGCAAAGGCGAAATAGAGATTCTATCCAAGTATGCACAGCCTGACATAGCTGTCATAAGCAATATAGGAACGGCGCATATTGGAAGACTTGGCAGTATTGACAATATAGCCGAAGCTAAATGTGAAATAACGAAATATTTAAACAGAGAAGGATTTTTAATTGCCGTTGACCACGATATTCTCAAAAAGCATATAGAGCGAAAAAACAGAATAATTTATTACCCCGAGCATGAAACCGAAAACTTCAAAATTCTGAAGTCAAATAAAGACGGCAGTGAATTTATGTATAAAAATTATCTTTACAAGATAAATGCCGCGGGCAAACACAATATTACCAATGCTCTTGCAGCAATAGAAACTGCTCTTTTACTCGGAATGAGCCCCTTAAAAATTTCGCAGGGACTTCTGGAATTCAAACCGGCTGAAGACAGAGGCGGTGTTATAAAATTATCAAACGGAGCAGTCATTGTTAACGATTGTTATAACGCTAACCCCGATTCGGTGAGAGCAGCCGTAAATTCTTTTGTGGATAACTATAACTCACTGAACAAAATTATAATTTTGGGAGATATGGCAGAGCTCGGAAAATTCGAAAAAGAACTGAATAAAGAAATTGGCATGTTTTTAAAAGACAAAGCTTTTTCCGAACTGCTGATTATCGGAAAATCGGCAAAAACAATAGCTGATGAAGTTAAAGGTAATTCAATAAAGGTTAAAACATTTGAAAAAACCGACGATGTCTGTCCTTATTTACAAAGCACACTGCAAAAGGGTACAGCCGTTCTGATAAAAGGCTCAAGATGTATGCATCTTGAAAGTATAGCTGATAATTTAACAAAAGCGGGAGTACAGCCGTGTTAATATATGTTACTGCGTTAATATCATTGCTTTTATGTCTGATTGCAGGCGTCCCGTATATCAGATTTTTGCATGATAAGTTATACAAACAGACTATCAGAGAGGAAGGTCCTGAAACTCACGCCAAAAAAGAGGGCACTCCAACAACAGGGGGAGTCATAATTATCCTTTCTGCTGTAATAGCAGCAATTCTCGGATTAGTAATGGATCAGAAAACAAATATTGAGGTATTTTTGATTTTACTCACCTTCTCTCTTTCTACATTTATAGGTTTTAGAGATGACCTTATAAAAATACAAAAACATAGAAATAAAGGGCTGAGCGCAAGAAATAAGCTTATTCTGCAAATTCTTGCAGCTTCAATTCCGGCTCTATATGTTACTTCACTGGGCGAAACGACAGTATCATTATTTAATTTGGCTTATATTAATCTCGGAATACTTTATCCTATATTTGCAGTTTTTGTAATCATAGGTTCATCAAACGCTGTCAATCTTACTGACGGGCTTGACGGTTTGGCAAGCGGTGTTACGGCGGTTGCCATGTTTGCCGTTTCAGTTATTGCAGTTATGATGAGCCGTCCGGATATTGCTATAGTTTCTGCCGCAATTGGCGGAAGCTGTTTGGGCTTTTTGTATTTCAACAAATACCCTGCCAAAATGTTTATGGGAGATACGGGAAGTCTTGCACTCGGCACGGCGCTGGGCACAATGGCTGTTGTCGGGAAATTTGAAATGTGGCTGCTTGTTATCGGAATAATTTTCGTTTTAGAAACATTCTCAGTAATGATTCAGGTAACAAGTTTTAAACTGACAGGCAAAAGAGTCTTTAGAATGGCGCCTTTACACCATCATTTTGAACTGATGGGATGGAAAGAAACCAAGGTGGTTTATGTATTTTGGGCAGTCAGTTTAATTTTTGCCGCTATTGGCTGTTATTTGAAATTTTATCTATCATAAAAAGGACTAAATATGCGCAGAAAATGGACAGGTTTAAATGTTACGGTTCTCGGTTTGTCACTGAGCGGTACTGCTGCGGCAAAATACCTATCTGATAAAGGAGCCGACGTAATAATCAGTGAAAGCAGACAAGCAACGGATGAAGATATTAATACCATTTCGGAATTGGAAAAAATAGGCATAAAAGTAGAAACCGGAGGCAACAGAGAAGAAACAATATTAAACTCCGACATTATTGTTACGAGCCCCGGCATTCCGCCTCACAGCGAAGTCATTAAACTTATAAAAAATCACAAAATTTCATTAATCAGCGAAATTGAACTTGCTTTCAGGGAAAGCGAGAAACCCTTCATAGCAATTACGGGCACAAACGGCAAAACCACGGTAACCAAACTCATATCCGAAATTCTCTCAAGTGCGGGGTACAGAGCCCCTGCGTGCGGTAATATTGGTGTTCCGCCGATTTCACTCGTTGATGAAGAGCCGGATTATTTTGTTACAGAAGTCAGTTCGTTTCAAATTTATTACAGTCCTTCTTTCAAACCTCAAATAGGAGTGTTTTTGAACTATACTCCCGATCATAAAGACTGGCACGGAAGCGAGGAAGAATACTTCAAAGCAAAAGCCGATTTGTTTACGGGAATCAGAACTCCGATGTGGTCTGTCCTAAATGCCTGTGATTCAAAAGTTTTGAATTTAATGCATCAAAGCGAATCCGAAGTCGTTTTGTTCGGCAGTGAAGTTTCAAAATCCGCTGTTTATATTCAAAACGACAAAATAATGTGCAGAATGAGAAATACTACATCTGAAGTCATTTCTCTGAGCGAAATTAATTTGATAGGGAAACACAACTTACAGAATGTTATGGCTGCTGTTGCAGTCTGTTCAATTGTCGGGGTTGACAACGAGATAATGAGAAATGCCATAATAGCTTTTAAACCGCCCGAACACAGAATTGAATATGTTGATACCATAGACGGTATAAGCTATTACAATGACTCTAAGGCAACAAACCCGGATTCAACTATATGCGCACTTAACGGTTTTACGGATAACAAAGTCGTACTTATTGCGGGAGGCAGAGACAAGGGAACGGATTTGTCGCAAATGGCAGAAGCCGTAAAAAACAGCGCAGCTGCGGTTATTCTTATCGGTGAAGCATCAGACAGATTTGAAAATGCTTTAAGGGAAAGCGGATACCATAATATTCACAGAGCAAATTCTCTTGAAGAAGCAATTGACATGGCGGCGGATTTAAAAGCCGGTCCTGTACTGCTTTCACCGGCTTGCGCAAGTTATGATATGTTTAAGAATTACGAACAAAGAGGAAGAATTTTTAAAGAATATGTCCATAAAAAGAAAACGATTAAACATGATGAGGAGGCAAAAGTCTAATCCGGCTTTGCTAAAAAACGGAGAGATAGTTTCCTCCCCCGACAGCACGTTAGTAACAATAATTTTTATTCTTATATTTTTCGGATTATTTATGGTTTTTAGCGCCGGAGCTCCTGAAGGCAATGAAGTCTATAATAATTCATACTATTATCTTATAAAACATTTTATATCTGTCGTATTCGGTCTGGTATTCCTAAGACTAGCCGTAAAATTCGATTACCGGCAGTGGAAAGAGCTTGCTGTTCCTTTTGCTGTTGTAACAATATTTTTGATTTCGCTGACTTATGTACCTTTTCTGGGGAAAGAAAGTTACGGTTCGTCAAGATGGCTGACTTTTTTGCCTTTCCAGCCTTCCGAGCTTGCGAAGCCGGCGACGATTTTCTTGGTTGCTTCCGCATTAGCCGACACAAAGAATATTTTCAGCTACAAAATGATTACTCACCTTTGCCTGATAGGGGCAATGGTCTTATTAATACTTTTCCAGCCTAACCTCAGTATAGCAACGATTTTAACGGCAATAACCATTTCAATGCTTTTTGCCGGAGGTATTTCATTTACGCTTATTGCGGTACCCGGGGTTTTGCTTGGCATAGGCGGATATTTTCATATCAACTCAAATAAATATCAGCTTGCCAGAATCACCGGTTGGCTCAATCCATGGGCAGATCCGCAGGGAACCGGCTACAATCTTATTCAGTCATGGTATGCAATCGGTTCCGGGGGCATATGGGGTTTAGGTTTCGGGAACTCAAAGCAGAAGCTTTTTTGGCTGCCTTTCAGACATACTGATTTTATTTTTGCCGTAATTGCCGAAGAACTGGGGCTGATAGGATGTTTGGTTTTAATCGGATTATTTCTTGCTTTGATACACAGAGGGTTTATAATTGCCGAGAGATGCGAAAATATTTTTGGAAAGTTCGTTGCATTCGGCATTATATTTTCCATAGGGCTTCAGGCATTTATCAACATAGGCGTGGCAACAGGGGTATTGCCTGTCACAGGGGTTACTTTGCCTTTGATTAGCTATGGTGGATCTTCCATGTTTATAACTATGTTCATGTTGGGTATTTTATTAAATATATCCAGAAAAAGAATTAAAAAAATACATGATGGAGAAAAGGCTTATGTATGACGATGACAAAAAAATCAAAGTTGTTGTAACCGGCGGCGGTACGGGAGGGCATGTATATCCTGCAATTGCTGTTGCGTTGAGGCTGCTTCAGGACAATTTTGTTAAATCAGTTCATTATATAGGCTGTAAACACAACCTTGAAAAATCTATTGCAGCCTCAGAGGGGATAACCTTTCTAAGCATAAATATGAAGGGGATGCCCAGAAAAAATATTTTCGGACTGATAAAATGGTTTTTTATTTTATTCGGCGCATTTATGCAGTCATTAATTCACCTTATAAAAGTCCGTCCCGATGCCGTATTTGCAACGGGGGGGTATGTTAGCGGTCCGGTAATATTTGCCGCAATTGTGCTGCGGATAAAATTTTATTTACATGACTGTGATGCATATCCCGGTCTTGTTACAAAAATAGCTTCCCCTTTCGCAAGCGGTATCAGTGTTGCATTTGAGAAAGCAAAATCTTACATTTTTTCAAACAAAATTGCTGTGCTCGGTAACCCTCTCAGAGAAAACCTGAGCATAATTGAAAAAGAAGAAGCCAGAAAGCATTTAGGACTTGATGCCAATACCAAAACAATATTAATTTTGGGAGGATCTCAGGGAGCCAAATCTATAAACGCAGCAGTACTGGAAACAGCTTTAAAATTAATACGCGACTTTGATGTACAGGTAATTCATCAGGTAGGGAACAAAAACTTCGAGGATTACATTTTTGATGTTAAGAAATATCATCCTATACTTTTGGAAATGCCTCAGTATGTTCTCAGACCTTATTTTGACAATATGAACTACCCGCTCAATGCAGCCGATCTTGTAATTTCGAGAGCGGGCTCACTCACAATATCGGAAATAAACCTAATCGGTCTTCCAATGATACTTATACCTTACCCTTACGCAGCGGGCGATCATCAAACTTCAAACGCGAAGGAAATAGAAAATTACGGGGCAGGGGTAATGCTGGAAGACAGCAGATGCAAACCCGAAAAGCTGTTAAAACTGATTATAAAAATATTGTTTGACAAAGAAAAACTCGAAGAGATGGCTGAAAAAAGCTCTGAGCTTGCAAGACCAAATGCCACGGAATTTGTGGCGGAAATGATAAAAAAACGCATTTAACTACGAATGAGCTTTTGACTATTTGTCACCATTCCAATAAAAAAGAACCCTTTCGGGTTCTCTTTTATTAAGCCAATAATTTTTCAATCCGTTCTTTTTCGGGCGGACCGATTTGATTAAGCAAAATCTTGACTACACTGTGCATCTGGCAGACAAAGGAATAATTGCCCTGAGTGATTGAGCATTCCATGCAGTTGCATCCGCATGAATAACAAATTATAGCTTGATCAGTCCAGTTTCTGGTAATCGAATTAGAAATCTCACCATCATTTTTCGGAGTAATATAGCGTACATTTTCGTCCTTAGGCTGATAGTTTTTTCTTGCCGTATACATTATATGCACCTACCCTTTATTTTTTAAGATAATTTCCCTTTGACAATAATATTCAATTTGCATGAATCTTAAATCATCTTAATAAATGACTTTCATAGGGGTAGCCATAAATTTATTCTTACAAATCCCTGTTATTTATCGGGCAGGTTTGCAAATTTGACAAATCTCTTATACAGTCATTCCAGAGGCAGACACCGATATCTTTTCGGTAATAGTCGCATTCCGAACAGGCAGAAATTTCGATAATTTCATCTCTAAGTCTTTTGCGTCTCTTAGCATATTCTTGAAGTGTAGGAATATAAGCCAGTCTTTTTTTCATTCTCATATCCTCACTTTCTGCTATAAAAAATTGCCTTACAATGTAATAATCCGTGTATTTGTATTATAAACACGCATAATTTGTTTGGCAATTTTATAAAGTTTTATTTCAGCTTAAATTAAGGCTTGCAAAATGGAAGCATAATAACAGGTCATAGTATATTAACCCTGATTCACAGCCAGATTAAGTTTTTGCTTAGCAGTTTCAGCTTCAAATAAGTCACCTAAGTAGCAACCTATGGCTTCACAAAGTTTATCCATATTCTCATAAGAGGGTTGTGTTCTTCCGTTAGCCCATGAATAAACTGTCTGTTGAGGTAAACCCAGTTCTTTAGCTAACCTGTAAAGGCTCCAGCCTTTTTTCTTTCTTGCTGTTTCTTTAATTCGAATTCTCAGTTTCTTCACCCACTCTCAATGCTTAATTTAGTAACTTATAGTAAACACGTTGTTATACAACATATTTTTATTACATTATAACTTTGCACTAATATTTCATGTAGGCATGCCGAATTTTTTCATATTTTTGTATTACTCGGATTAAGAAAGTTAAAGATTAATTGCTCATCACAGTATTGTTTCTTTATTGTTTATCCTGTGTAAAGGTATTCTTTCAAAAAACAATACAAATACAATAACCGCGTAATTACCCGATTGTCAGATGATGCAAAATACTGTTTCGGTTTTGATTAATGAGATTAAATTATGACAATCCGGTTTATAAGGAGAAGGAGAAAGTATGATATTTAGTCTTTTAAACAATTGTTTGTCGGGCAAAGCTATTGATATCAGCCAGTTCAATTTTTGCGCTGCATCAGGTAACGCTTCGACGGGAGCAAACCACGGTTTTACGATGTATTTCGGAGGAGGCAATAACTGCGGCGGCGGTTTCAATTTTTACAGCGGATGTTTCAAACCTGAAATTCCGCAAATCAAAATTTGGGGAGGTTGTTCGAACGGATTCGACCCTCCGAAGTTTTACAATAACATAAATGGAACGAACTGTGATGATACACTCAACGGCACTGACTGCGATGACAAAATTCAAGGATTGAACGGAAATGACAAACTTTATGGCTACTGCGGGGATGATATCTTAGACGGCGGAAGGGATGCTGACAAAATGTACGGCGGGAAAGGCAATGATATTTATATTGTTGATAATACAGGCGATGTTGTTGTCGAAAATCCCGATGAAGGATGTGATACCGTAAAATCAAGCATCTCTTACACACTAGGAGCAAATGTTGAAAACCTCACATTGACAGGAAATTACGATTTACGAGGCATTGGAAATTCTTTAAACAACGTTATTATCGGAAATGATGGCAACAACGTGCTTAAAGGCGACGGCGGCGACGACAAATTATACGGCAAAAAAGGTAACGACACTCTTGTAGGCGGAACCGGAGCCGACTATATGTACGGTGACGGCGGCGATGATACTTATTATGTTGATGATGCCGGAGACAAAGTTGTTGAATGCTACAAGGGCGGAACAGACCTTGTAATTTCAGACATTACATACACACTTGCAGACAATGTCGAGAATTTGACTCTTCAGGGAACGGATGATTTGGACGGAACAGGGAACTGTCTTGATAACGTCATTTACGGAAACGAAGGTAAAAACAAGCTCTACGGTTTAGGAGGAAAAGATTCCCTTTTCGGAGGCAAAAATGACGATTATCTTGACGGCGGAATCGGCATTGACAAACTTGTCGGGGGAAAAGGGGACGATACATATATAGTGGATAATTCATCCGATGTTGTTTTTGAATATGCAAACGAAGGCATTGATACGGTTGAAGCAACCGCTTCATATATTTTGTCTGACAATCTTGAAATTCTTGTTTTAAAAGGCAGCAAAAAGCTTAACGGAACGGGTAATTCGGGAGACAATTTAATCGAAGGCAATAACGCGGGATGCACAATTGACGGAAAAGGCGGAAATGATTTCCTTTCCGGCGGAACAGGCAATGATACTTATTTGTTTAACAAAGGTTCCGGTTTAGATGAAATTGATGATGCCGGCGGAACAGACAAAGTCTTATTCGGTCCGGATGTTTACAAAAGCAACGTGGCATTTTTCAAAGATGCAGCCGGAAATCTCTTTGTTGATTATGGTGTTACAGTTTACACTGATCTGTTTTCCGCAGATAACTGGGATAGCACCGGAGTTTTAGAGAAGTTTCAATTAAATGACGGCTACAAGCTTTCAAATATTGATGTCAACAAAGTAATTCAGGATATAACGGCTTATGCAACCGCTAACAGTATAACATTGACCAGTGTTGCAGATGTTAAAGGCAATACTGATTTAATGAATATCATAGTCAGCGCCTGGACATAAAACAAAACCGATACTTTTCGAGAAAGCTCTGCTCTTATCGGCAGGGCTTTTGATTTTGGTTTTGTAAAAAAACATTGAATTATGCTACCTATTTGCATCCCATTTGCAGCCTTTTTGCAACCTTTTTTGTATTAGTGAGATTTGGCGGTTTGCAGTACGCAAGAGTGTTTGATGGTTTTTTGGATTAATGCGCGTTGTTTTGTCTTTCATGATTTATTGATTATTAGAGAGTTTGTATGCCCGAGCTCCGCCCTTTCAATCCCGTTGATGTGAGTGTTTTGTTTTTTATAAGGAGGTTCGGGTTTGGTTTTGTAAAAAAACATTGAATTTTGCATCCCATTTGCTACCTATTTGCAGCCTTTTTGCAACCTATTTTGTAAATGCTGTTATATTCAAAATGCCCCTTGAGGCTGTGTTTATAAGGATGTTGGTCTCTTATCATAATTTTTGTAACCTTTTATATATATTATTGCAGTTGATACTGCTGATATTGTTATTATAGCAGGGTTTTTGGCGTCCAAAGGTCCCCTAATTGTAGCCGTTTGGCTACAGTTTTTTGTTTT
>CAZXPD010000040.1:0-22583 GCA_964643065.1 uncultured Gammaproteobacteria bacterium
GCTGTTATTTTTTGGTTTTGAAGGATAACAATTTCTTACATTGATAAGATTTAAACCTGCAACTCTCATTCTTAATTCCTTTCCATCTCTCTATTTTAAATTATTTTTTAAATATTGTTTCAGATTAGAATATTGACACGAAAATTATAACTCAAAAATTTTTATTTTTCTAAAAATAAGGTAAAATTATTAATATTCTTAATAAATTGTTTACAAAAACCGGAAAAACGCATGGATATTAAATTTGACAAATATTCTCTGATTGTTAACGGAGAGAGAGTTTTAATAAAAAGCGCCGCTTTTCATTATTTTCGAAACCCCGGAGAAAAAGCTTGGCGTGACAGGCTTTCAAAAATCAAAGCCTGCGGATACAACACTGTTGATTTTTATTTCAACTGGGGATTTCACTCCGATGCGCCGGGAAGTTATGATTTTACGGGTATTAGAGATGTAGGAAAACTCTTGGAAATTGCAGCCGAGCTGGGCTTATTTGTAATAGCAAGACCGGGACCGTATATTAACGCCGAGATTTCAGGCGGGGGTTTCCCTTTTTGGCTTTTTAACGTTGAAGGAGTTGTGCTTCGTAACAGACAGGGTTTTGAATATGTTTATTCCAAACCTTATATGGAAGCTCTCAGAGAATGGTATTCTGAAATTATCCCGATAATCAACGGCTGTCCTAATGTAATAGCCCTTCAGGTCGAGAACGAATATTCGACGAATTTCGAAGAAAGCGATTATATAAGTGAACTGGTTCAAATTGTCAGGGATTTGGGAGTAAAAGTCCCTCTGTTCCACAATGATACTTTTTCAGCCGGTTTATATGCCGATTTGACCGATATTTATGCAATTGACACTTATCCTACAATGAATATGTCTTCCGACTGGAAAAGGAATCCTTTTAATTTTCAGTCGCTTGACTTTATAGAGTCCAATATCAGAGATTACTGCCCGAATTCTCCGCTTTTCATTATGGAGCTCCAATCGGGCTGGTTTGATAAATGGGGTGGGCAAGGTTACGAAAAGGTAAGAAACACTTTAAACCCAAAACATTTAAACATAATGACAAAAACGCCTCTTTCTCAGGGGGTTACGATGTTTAGTCACTATATGGGAGCAGGAGGGACTTCTTGGGATAATCTCGGATGTGATGAGGTTTATTCATCATATGATTTTGGGGCTCTAATTTCTGAAGACGGCAGTTTGACCGAAAATTACTTCAAGGCGAAAGAAATAAATTATTTTTTAAATTCTTTTAATCTGACCAATACCGACAATTCAGACAAAACGGACATTGTAGAAGAGTATGAGAATATTTTTTCGGTAGTAAGAAAAGACAATATTAATAACTGCAAATGGCTCTTTCTAAGGAATTCAAATCATCATGAAGTAAATATAAGCGTGCTCAACAGTTTTAACTTTGAATTAAAGCCTTTTGACATGAAAATTCTGCCCATAGAGCTGGATTTAAAGGCATGTAAAATTAACTTCCTCTCAATGTCGATTTTGGGAAAAGTAAATCATAATGAAAAGGAAACTCTTGCCGTAATCTTAGAAGACAATCAGGAACTAAGCATTTCGGATTATGAAAGTTACGAAATTCCGCAGGAATTCAAATATAAGGAAGAAAACGGATTAACTGTAAGAATAGAAAGCGAAAAGGAGCTTGACGGTAAAACACTGAGATTTTTCAAAAATGATCAGATAACCGAGATTTTGTTCTTAAGCCAAAAAAGAGCTGATAAAACCAAAATGGAAGGGAATGATTTTTTTGAGACTTCTGAATTTAGCTTTGAGAAACGCAGTAGAATTAATTGTCCTTTAGAGAATGCAAAATTATATAATTATTCTCCAGAAAAAGAATACGGACGTAAATTAGAAGGATTCAACGAAATAACGGGCGGTTTCGACTGCATTGCAAATAAGATTTATGACAGATTTATAGTTTACAGAGCAGTTTTCAGAGAAAAAATTTCTTATGTGCATTTAAAACTAAAACACTGTTATTGGGCGTTTTTAAACGGCAAAGCCATTGCTAAAAGAGATTTGTTATACTCCCATGAATTTTCCTCCAGACTGCATCTGCCGGAAGAATTGTTTTTTGAAGACAAAGACAATGAACTGACCATTATTGTCGAGAATTTCGGGTTTGACAAAGGTTTTATTGATTCTCCCGCCGAGCCGAGAGGCATATTGGAAATGACGTCTCATCCTCATGTGGAAGCCAAATGGTTTATCAAAGGCGGACTCGAGGCAGAAAAACTGTTAAAATCGGGTTCAAGAGAAATCGTAGAAACTCAAAGCGCTTATTTCAAGATTTTTCAGGCAGAATTTTCTGCTGATACTAAAGCAAACAAAGCATATTATGTTGACTTGGAACATCCCCCTTTTGACAGGGCGGACATATACCTGAACGGTATATTAACAGGCAAATACTGGCGTAATAAAGGACCTCAGAATGTATTTTTCCTGCCCGAAGCATTTATCAAAGAAAATAATCTCTTATCAATACTCATCTGGGACAAAGACATAGACTTTGAACTGAATGAAGTACTTCCAAGCATTAAAGTTGAAAACAATAATTTACCTTAACCAAAAACCCTGTCGAGATTTCGGTATTGAATAGCCTCTGCAATATGCGAGACATCTATATCTTTTTTGCCCTGAATATCGGCAATCGTCCTCGACAGCTTTAAAATCCGATCATACGCTCTGCCTGAAAGGTTCAACCTGTTTATTGCGTTTTTAAGCAGATTTTCGCAGTCTTGAGACAGCGGGCAGTATTTTTTTATCTGGCTTGGAATCATTTGAGAGTTGGAGGTTATATTTTCGTCTTTAAACCTTTCAACCTGAATTTTTCTGGCTTTTACCACCCGTTCTCTGATATTTTCAGAGGATTCTCCTGACGGCGCCTTATTAAGAAGCTCATCTTCGCTGAGTCTGGATACTTCTATCTGCATGTCAATTCTGTCGAGAAGCGGACCGGATAGCCTTGACCAATATCTTTTAATTTGGAAATCCCCGCAGGTGCATTCTTTAAGACTGTCACCGTAATACCCGCATGGACAAGGGTTCATTGCGGCTAGAAGTATAAAATCCGCCGGATATCTGACGCTTATTTGAGCTCTTGAAATTACCACCGTCCCGTCTTCAAGCGGCTGTCTTAAAACCTCCAATACCTGACGCGGAAATTCTGCTACTTCGTCAAGAAACAAAACCCCTTTATGAGCGAGGCTTATTTCGCCGGGCTTTGGCGTTGTTCCCCCGCCGATAATCCCCACTGACGATGCCGAATGATGCGGAGACCTGAACGGTCTTGAGGTAACCAGAGGTGTGTCTTTGTCAAGAAGCCCGCTTACACTGTAAATTTTTGTCAGTTCGATTGCTTCGCTAAGTTCCAGAGGCGGCAGTATGTTAGAAAAACACTTTGCCAAGAGAGTTTTCCCTGACCCGGGAGAGCCTGACATAAGGATATTATGTCCGCCTGCGGCGGCTATTTCCAGTGCTCTTTTTGCTTTATCCTGACCTTTAACATCTTTAAAGTCATAAATATTATTTTCTTTTTGGTTATTTTTCAGATATTCGTTTATATTGATTTTGAAAGGCTCTATTTTAAACTCTTCAATGCAGTGCGGATTGAAAAATTCCACGACATCAGTGAGACTTTCTGCGGGATAGACTTCAATATTACCTGCCAAGGCGGCTTCTGCCGCATTTTCTTTCGGGACGATGATTTTTGATACGCCGTTTTCTTTCAGTCCCATGATTGTCGGAAGAATTCCGCTGACAGGTCTTAATCGCCCGTCTAAAGAAAGCTCTCCGATGAAAGCAGTATTCTCTGTCAGGCTTAAATCAATATCGCCGTTGGCTGCAAGAACTCCGACTGCCATAGGCAGGTCAAACCCCGATCCTTCTTTTTTAATATCGGCGGGAGCGAGATTTATAACGATTTTCTTTAAAGGAAAAGAATACCCCGAGTTTTTCATCGCAGAACGGATTCTTTCCCGTGCTTCCATAACGGCGGCGTCGGGCAAGCCGACTATGGTCAGTCCGGGAACGGAATTGCTTGTATCAACTTCGACGGATATTTTATATCCTTCTATCCCAATAACGGCTCCGGTTAAGACATTCGCAATCATTTACTTTACCAATTAAGGTTATAAAAGGAGTATAAATAAAAAACAAAGTCATTACAAAGAATTAATTAGCGGTTCTTAACTTACCTGCGCATAAGCTGATTGAGTGACTGCTTTGGGAACAGGTAAACCGTCTTCTATTAATCCCTTTATGTGCAGTTTTAATGCTTTCTTCATATTTTCAAGCGTTTCTTCAGCTGTTTTGCCGGCAGCGACGCAACCCGGAACATCAGGTGCGTAAGCCGCATAATTATTACTGGCTTTTTCTATTATGATTAAATAATTTTCCATTGTTCTTATCCTCCTGCGGTATTTATTTCAATCCCGCCTGTTTTAATACACTGTTTAGTGTTCCTTTCGGCATATCATCATTTAAATGACCTGCTATGGTTACCCTGCCTTTTTTAGTTTTATGTTTATATTGTCTGTGACTGCCTTCTTGAGCTATTTGAAACCATCCGTCATTTTCTATAAGTTTAATTATCTTCTTTATTTTTATTCAAAACCTCTTCATAATATTATCACAGTTTTGCCTGTAAACACTTCAACAACCCAAAACAACTTGGTTCTATACTTCAATTTACGCAAATTTTTTCCAAAACAAATACTACCCGAAAGTTTTATTAAATTTTAAAGTAAGTTATATTAGAATTAGCGATAAATAGAGGAAAAATTCAAATGAACCTTTACGGGATTGTTCTTGCGGGAGGGAGCGGAAGCAGACTCTGGCCCCTGAGCCGCGAAATGTATCCTAAACAGCTTTTGAAGCTTAATGGAGATAAAACACTTTTTCAATCAACATTTTTAAGGCTTTCCAAAACTCTGCCCTCCGAAAATATAATAACCGTAACAAATATCAAACATAAAACCGACATCAAGCTTCAGCTGTCAGAGCTGAAGGATTATTTACGGAAGCAAAACGATTTTGAAATAATTACCGAGCCTGTGGGTAGAAATACCGCACCGGCAATAGCTCTTTCGGTTTTTTATATTTTAAATGCTCTTAAAGACGAAACAGATCCTATAATTGCTGTTGCGCCTTCGGACCATTTAATTCAGAGCGAGGAAAAATTTCTGAAAGCCCTTGAGGAAGGAATTAAACTTGCTAAAAACGGCTACATAGTTACTTTCGGCATTAAGCCCGATAAGCCCGACACAGGCTATGGTTATATAAAGACGGTTTTGGACAAAGAAATAAAAAATATTTCGGATTGTGCGCTCAAAGCGGAAAGATTCAAAGAGAAACCCACACCGGAAGTTGCAGAAGAATATTTTAACGATGAGACTTTCTTCTGGAACAGCGGAATCTTTATTTTCAGGGCGTCTGTTTTTCTCAAAGAACTGGAAACTTATTCAAATGAGATTTATAAAGAGCTGAAGGGTATCTCTTTTGACAGAGAAGCCAGTCCGACTTTGAAGTTTGAAGATTATTCCCGTTTGCCTGATTTATCGGTAGATTATGCGGTAATGGAGCATTCCAAAAAAATTGCGCTGGTACCGATAGAATGCGGGTGGAACGATATGGGTTCTTGGCAGGCTATTTACGATACAGCTGATAAAGATATTCAGAATAATTTCATATCAGGAAATGTTATTGATATTGAAAGCGAAAATTCTCTTATATACAGCACATCAAAACTTGTCACAACAATAGGGCTGAAAGATACGGTCATAATCGAAACGGATGATGCTGTTCTAGCCTGTGACAAAAACAGAACGCAGGATGTGAAGAAGATTTTCGAACAGCTTAAATGCAACAATGACAATGCCTGCAAAATTCACAGCACTGTATATCGCCCTTGGGGCTACTATACTGTCCTTAATAGAGGGGAAGGATATCTGATAAAAATAATCGAGGTCAATCCGCAGGCAAAATTAAGTCTTCAAATGCATTATCACAGAAGCGAGCACTGGCTGGTTCTTTCCGGCATTGCCAGAGTTATAAGGGATGAAGAAGAAGTATTTTTAAATCCGGGCGACAGCATTGACATAGCGACGGCAGTCAAACACTCACTTCAAAATCCCGGCAAAATTGAGCTGAAAATAATCGAAATCCAAAGAGGAAGCTATCTCGAAGAAGACGATATAGTCAGATTTGAAGATATTTACGGAAGGGTATCGATTTAGCCTAGTTATTGCAGGAGGTAGCAAGCCAGGTTTTTTTAAATTCTTCAACAAACTGGTCTTTTGTTGTAAGAAAGCTTTCAACACTGTCCAACAGTTCTTTTATCTCTGAAGAGATAATCTTATCCCTGTAATCCTTATCAAACATTGTCCTACTCCTTAGAGAAACAATCTGATATATACATCGGATAACCGTGCTTAAAACTTTAGTTTTAGCAGCTAAAAATTAAGAATTATGAAGATTTTTTTAAAGTAATATATAGGAAAAGAAAAACTTAAAATTTCTATGCAAAAAGTTAAAAAAATAACACTATACCTATTATTTTTTATTCTATTTCTCCTTCTTGTGAAGGGTTGTATCAAAGCAGACATTCCCGAAGAAACAATTGCAAAATCTGACGCGGAGAGTTTTAAAATTTCAAATCCGAAATCACCCGATCCTTTCAAAACAATTGTGAAAGACGGCGTTGAATACAGAGCCGCACGCGGAGATATTGGCGTTTACGGCGGAGTTTTGCGTTCTTCTACGATTGGAGAAGGCCCGAAAACTTTTAATCCTTGGACTTCTATGGATGCAACTTCAAGCGATATGGGACAGCTTATGTTTGACGGTCTTGTAACGACAGATGCCTATACGGGCGAAGTTGTTCCAATGCTTGCAAAATCTATTGAAATCAAAAACGGCGGTAAAGAATATGTATTCAGGCTCAGAAAAGGTCTTAAATGGTCTGACGGAAAGCCCATCACTGCAGATGACGTTATTTTCACATGGAAAAACCTTGTCGGAGAGGGCTACGGCAATACCAGTTCGAGAGATAACATGCTTATAAACGGCAAATTTCCGGTCATCGAGAAGGTTGACGGCTTAAGCGTTAAATTTATTTTGCCCGTGCCGTTTTCACCTTTCTTAAGACAGTTGAGCGGTCCGATTGCTCCGAAACATGTTCTTTACGGCGTTTATAAAAAAGGAAAACAGGCTTTCAATTCATATTGGGGAGTAACAACACAGCCTGAAAATTTTGTCACAAGCGGCATGTTCAGGTTAAAAAAATACATCCCCGCTCAGAGGGTTGAATTTGTCCGCAATCCTAATTATTATACGGTGGATGCTCAAGGCAATAAGCTGCCCTATCTTGATAAACATATTATTTTCATAGTCGGGGACATAAATAACGAAATTCTGAAATTTGAAGGCAAAGAGATAGACCTGTTGTCGGTACGGGGCTCAAATGTTGCAAGATTTAGACAGCTGGAAAAAAATTCCGACTATAAAATGTACAATCTGGGACCCGATACAGGGACACTGTTTATTTCTTTCAATATGAACAACCGAAAAAACTCTTCGGGAAAGAATTATTTGCCCTTATACAAACAAAAATGGTTCAGGGATATTAATTTTAGAAAGGCTGTTGATTATGCAGTTGACAGAGAGAGCATAATATCAGATGTTTTAAGCGGTGTAGGCGCGCCTTTGTTTACCGCAGAGCCTTTGATGTCCATCTTTTTGAATCAAAAACTTAAAAACGGACATCCTCGAAATCTTGAAATATCAAAAAATTACCTTAAAAAATCAGGGTTTTACCTTGATAAAAAAGGCATTTTGCACGACAAAACGGGAAAAGTCGTTGAATTCACTCTTTATACAAATGCCGGAAATACCGAACGCGAAGCGGTCGGGGTTATGATAAAGCAGGATTTGCAGGAACTCGGGATGAAGGTTAATTTTAAACCGATTGAGTTTAATGTGTTGGTCGGCAAAATGACGGACGGTTTTGATTGGGATGCAATAATCATAGGGCTTACGGGCAGCACGCTGGAACCGCACGGAGGCAGAAACGTTTGGCAGAGCAGCGGTTCTTTGCATTTATTCAACCAAAGGTCTGAAAAGGATTATAAACATAAGCCTGATTTGTTTGTATGGGAAAAAGAACTGGACAATCTTTTTGAGCTGGGGGCAAGGGCTCAAAGCTTTAATGACCGTAAAAAAATCTATGACAAATATCAGCAGGTTATTTATGACAATTTGCCCCTTATTTATTTGTATTCTCCTTTAAGAGTTTATGCTGTCAGAAACAAATTCGGCAATATGAATCCCACGCCTTTGGGAGGCACAACACATAACCTTGAAGAGATTTTTATTAAGCAGTAATATCAGAGATTATAAAATGTCTTCTTCCTGTGTATCTCCAAAACCTTCCGTGTTTATTGATTCGTCTAAATATGCTTCAAGCAGATTTTGTAAATTTTCAAAATCTTCAACAAGAGAATTATTCATTCTTATCTGGTCAGCAGTCAATTCGAGCTTGGTTACTGAATTATTTTCTCTTACGGCAAAATAAATAAAACTGCTTCTGCCGTCAACTTTTAGTCTTATATCAAATTTCGCGTTTTTAAAGTTATAGGAAGGTGCAGACGGATCTGATGTATCTGTTTGAACTTGCCCTAATTTTAATATTTTTGATAGTTCAGAAGTGTTTTTTTCTAAAAACTCGTGTGCGGCAATTATTTGAGCTCTACTAAGACCGGTTCCCACCTGAATTCCTGCAAGATTTTCAGTTGTTATTTTAGCAGCAGGAACGCTTTTGCAACCGGCATCTTTTGTGGGTTGTGTTTTTAAACCAAAATTAACATTTCCGGTATTTAAATAGCCAATTCTTTGAATCATCATTTTTCCTTTCTCCATAACAACAATATTTGACATTGCTTACTTAAAAACCAAACTTGTATTTTTTTGCCATGTAAATGCCGTGAACGGTTTAAAAAAATTACAAAAGTTAATAATTTCAGATTTTATATTTCGGATGGTCTATCAATCCGATCCTGTTTAAAGGCCAAAATCTAAAAAATGCTTTTCCTATGATTCTCTCTTTCGGCAAATATCCCCAGAATCTGCTGTCCTGACTGTTGCTTCTGTTGTCGCCCATCATGAAGTACGAATCTTTTGGAACGGTTAAAGGACCGCAAAACATCTCAGGATTACATTGTACCGGATAAATAACTTTCTTATATGGTTCCTGTAAAAGTTTTCCGTTAATATACATGCCTTCGCCGGGGATATATTGGAGCTTATCTCCCGGCACACCGATTACTCTTTTTATATAAGCCGTGTCGGAATTAAAATACCCGACGAGTCTTGTAAATTTAGCCCACGGATTTTGTTTCAGGGTTTCAAAAGGCGGATAAAATACCAGGATATCGCCTCTTTTAGGGCTGGAATAAAATCCCGTAACTTTTTCAATTATAAGCCTGTCGCCCTCAATAAGCGTTGGCCTCATTGAAGCAGTCGGTATCCAACGCGGTTCGCCAAGGAAATTTCTTATTAGTATAACCAGAACAAGTACTATAACAATGGTTTCCAGAGTCTCTTTTAATACTGACCAGACTTTGCCTGTTTCGAAGAAGTTTTTAATCTTATTTTTCATTAAATTGGTGTTTTCTTTAGTCATAATTCTCTATATTCTAAAATATTAAGACAAACAATTTTTCATTAAAAGTTTTTATTGGTTTTCATTTGGAGCTTCCTCATTGTCTATATTTTCGAAAGCCTCTTTATTAAGCGGAATACCAGTTTTTCTCTGAATTGTTTCCTCTATTTCTTTAATATGGTTTTTTATTTCTTCAGAAGCATCGCTGTCGGGTTCAATCTCAATAAATTTCTTAAACATTTCCAGCGCTTCTTTGAGATTCCCCTGCTTTTCAAGGGCATATCCAAGATTATTGTACGCCATTGCATAATCCGGTTTTAGAGTAAGGGCTTTTTTATACATTAAAACAGCCGTATCTAAATCCCCTCGGCAGTATAGCGCCAGCCCCAGCTGATTATGAGCTTCGAAAGATAATTTGTTGATTTCTATTACTTTTTTGCAACAACTTACTGATTCTTCCCACATTCCTTTTTTGGCATAACAAATTGCAAGTCTGAAATTTGCCTCTTCGTGCTGGGGAAGGGCTTCCGTAATTTTCAAATAATATTCCAGTGCTTTATCAATATCTGTAAATAACCCCGATGAATCGCTTTTTTTATCATAAGCCATAGCAAGGGAAAATATATACTCATAATTGGCGGGAGCCAGTTCAATCGCTCTTTCAAAGTTAGGAAAAGCATCTTTATACTTGTTAAGTTTAACTAAACACAACCCAATTTTATGAAAGCAGTCCGGGTCTTCGTTTTTAATCTCCGCAGCTTTTGCGAAATTTGCAATTGCTTCCACATGTTCTTCTTTAGCTTCATAAACCAGCCCCATGTTGAAAAAAGCATCATAATCTTGAGGACTCAGTTCGATGGTCTTTTCGAATTCAACCAGAGCCTTATCAAGTTCTCCCGTTTGAATATAAACAAGCCCTTTATTATAAAAAGCCTGGTGAAAAGATGGATTGGCAATAATAACATTATTAAAGAGCCTGAGCGCCTCTTTGTAATCCTTGTTGAAATATGCGTCTATTCCTTTGTTATATTCAACCTCATAGGGAGGAGCTTTTTTAATAAACCTGATATAGAGCAGTATAACGAGAAGTATCAGCAAAAAACTTAAGTAAGAATAATAGATAAATTCGTACATATCTCCTCCGTTATTTAAAACAGGAGAGGAAGGGATTCGAACCCTTGTGGCCGTGAAGCCCATTCGCTTTCGAGGCGACGCCGATAGACCAACTCTGGCACCTCTCCATAGAATAAATTTTATCTTCTATTCTTAATTTACTCAAGTAAGTAACATATTCCCGAAAATAATATTAAGAAATGTAAATAATATATATAAAATATATAAAATGAAAGCAATTTTTATATACTATTTGTTTTTAAGTATATATAGCATAGTAAATTTATCAAATTGGAATTTGAAACACAATTCAGGAATTTATAAATAGGAGAATTTTAGCATGACAGATTTATCAAACATGACGGCACTTTTTGACAATCTAAAGAAGACAGCGGCATCTAACAGCACAACCGGAAAATCAGCCGGCGGAAATAATTACGTTGACGGCGGCGACGGAGATGACAGTATTTTTGTCAACGGAAATCAGAACGTAGTCAGAGGCGGAAACGACAATGACACAATATTCAGTACGGGCGATGAAAATACAATATTGGGCGATGCAGGCAACGATAATATAGTATCCAACGGAAATAAAAACACCGTAAGCGGCGGTGACGGGGATGATAACCTTGCAATAGCCGGGAATGAAAATAATGTATACGGCAGAGCGGGTAAAGACAACATAGCAGTCGTCGGAAATTCAAATAAAGTTGACGGCGGAGATGACGATGATCAACTTGCAGTAATCGGAAACTCAAACTTAGTCAACGGCGGAAACGGAAACGACAAAATCCTTGCGCAGGGTGACCAAAACGAAGTCCACGGTGATGCAGGGGACGATGAAATATACTTTAAAGGTTCATACAATAAAATCTTCGGCGATGCCGGAAATGATACAATAAAAGATCTTGATGCACCTGCACAAACCAGCTCAACTACTTCAACAACACAAACTAACAATGCAACTCAAACAAATACAACAAACCAAACAGACAACAAACCGAGCTTTCCGCCTTCAGTTGCATTGAGCCAGGTTCCAGCAAATGAACTTGCAGCCGTAAAAGGGGTTGACTTAAATGCGGTTGATAAAAACGGCAAACCAATTTATGTAGTTGCAAAAGCTCGCGACAGCAAATACCATATTTATAAGCAGTATAATGCTTCTACATATAAATCAGTTTGCTCTTTACCGCAAGGCAGCAATTATTTATACCAAGTTTCCTATTCAAAGCAATACTGCTCGACTTCTGACGGCAGAGCCTACTGGGAAGCCTGCGGAAGCTATTATACGAACAGTCCTTTAATCCTTGATGCTGACAAAGACGGAAAAGTCGAAGCCGCTGCCGGAAAAGGCGTTGACATCAACAACGACGGCATAGCAGACGGAGCCGCAACAGGCGGAGACAAAATGCTTGCAATGTCAGACCTTAACGGCAACGGAAAAATCGACGGACAAGAAGTGTTCGGAAACGAAACAGTTAGTCCGTTCACAGGCAAAAAGCTCAATGCCGCAAACGGTTTCGAAGCTCTCAAAATGATAGCTCAAGAAGCTGAAGAGTTCACAGGTATTAAATGCATTAAAAATAATCAGGTAGACCTTCAAAAATTACAGATGGCTCTGGAAGATGCTAAAAAAGTCAAATTAGGTCTTATCAGCGATGATAATATAACAAATCTCGAAGCACTCGGTGATGCCGCAAAAATCAGCCTTGATTATACCGAAAACGATGATAATTCTGAAGTTGCCCACAGACAGCTAGGTAATTTCTTTGATACGCAGGGCAACAGTTTCAAAATCGATGATATCTGGTTCAATTAAATCTCCTATTTAAAACAAATTACGTCCCGCGCCATCGCGGGGCGTTTTTTTGATATATTTTGTAACAGCTTCTTTTTGCTATTATTTCAAGTTACGGAAAAAGTCCATAAATTGCCACCGTCATTCTGAGGGCAAAGCCCGAAGAATCTCATTATCATTGTCGTTGAGATTCTTTGCTAACGCTCAGGATTACGAAAGAACAACCATTTTCCGTATCCTCTTTTCACTTATATAAACCTGTTCAACTGTTCAATAGAAGTATTTTCGAGTTATTGTTATAATTTGTTGCGATTGTTTATGTGAAATATTGGCTTTTTTTGAAATTTCATGATATAAATTATTGTTGCACGCTTTTTATGTTAAAAAGCAGGCTATTTAGGAGAGACGGCGAAAAATGTTAAAAAATATTAGTAAAAAAAGTTAACAATTGCATTAAAAATAGCAATTTTTTTTTGCTAACTGTTTTATTTAACAAAGAAATGAAAAAAAGAATAATATCCTGATTAAAATTTAAGATTAGCAGACTAGGCAAGGGAACAAAGAGATTATGAAGGCAAGTTTTAATCCTGTATCAGGTATCTGTCCCCGAAAATATGTAGATTTTTTGCAGCGCAAGAAGAAAGATCAATCAGATTCTAATCAGTCCAACCCTAACAAAAAATCCAATATCAGCTTTGGTAACGGTTTGGGCAGTATAGCATATAATGGTTTGTCTGCATTAGAAGGCAGTGATGTTCTTCAACTTGTTTTTACTGACTTTTGCGGAATGATTATGCCCAGAACAATTATTGACACTACCCGCAACAAGGAAGAACTTGGCGGATACAACTGGAATGCCGGAAGAGAAACATTCCTCAGAGAAATTTTCAGTACAGGTCTGATGTTCTTCGGTGCCGGTACTGCTGCTTGGCTGCTCAGCAAACTTTATATGACAAATAAAGTCAATCCCGAAGGACTGAATATTATGTCTTCAATGAGTTTTGAAGGCAATGAAATGAATGTCAAGTCTATGGATATCTTTGATTCGCATGTTCAGGAACTTGTTAAAAATTATAAAGGCGAAACATTTGACCTCCTTGAATTAAGAAAACAATATGTTAACAGAATCCTTGACAACGTAATCAACCCTCATACAGGCAAAAAGCTTTTCACCGATTATGCCGCAGATACCGGTAAACAGGCTGAAGTGCAACAACTGCGCAGTGAGATGGTTGATTTTGTTACAAAAAATACAAAAAATGCCGATATTGGTGCAATGCTTGCTGAAGAACAAATTACAAACGGTATTTTGCCTCAGCGTGCAATAAAAGATCGCATAAAAGATGCCATTTCTGAAAATAGGCATAGAAATCGTGACATGGCTAAAAGTTTAGAGTACAGAATCACTGAACTCAACGGTTTTAGAGGTGATGTTACCCTGCAGAGCGCAGAAGGCAAGAACTTGAAAAAAGCTTATTCAATAGATGCCTTTTTAAGAAATATGCTTGATTTTGATAATGATATTCTGTTAAGAGCACCGTATTATTTAAAAGAAGAAGCGGCTGCGGCGGCAGAACAAGCTAAAAATCCGAAAATAATTAACAATGTAACCAAAGAAGTATTTACTAATAGGTACAACGCTGCCTTTGAAAGATTAATGACACTCAAAGTAGCCAAGAGAATGCCGGCATACTTTATAGCAATGGGCGGACTGATTTCATTCCCGCTTGTTAACATGTGGATTTCCAAAAAAGTCTCCGGCGGATGTGAATTCCCCGGTCTTAAGGGACTTATTCAGGACAACAACTACAAAATCCATACGGTAAAACCAACTAAACCTGCAGTAAATCAGAATAAAAACTCGATAATTTTCCAAAAGAAAGGAGGGACTTCAAAATGATGAAAATTGAATCTTTTAAAGTTCCTCAAACAGGAAGCAAAAAGATTGTCAGATTTACAAACAAGCCGTCAAATGTGAGCTTTAACGGAATATTAAGCAATCAAACCGTAAAAAAATTCCTGCTCGGCTATCCGCGCAAAATAATGAGCAGACTTGACTTTAATGACGGTCTTGTCCCTGCCGAAAAAGAAATGATGACTTTATATGCCAGCACAATTTTAGCAAGATTAGCTTTCTCAAGGCCGGATCCTGTTTCGGAAAAGAATCCTAACGGTAAGAAAAACAGCGAATTCTGGGAAACCATGAGAAGAGATCCTTTAGGATGGCTCAGTTTATTCTTCGTATCTCCTGTTGTTCAGCGATTAATGGCATTCACTATGGATAAAATGAGAGAAAAAGATTTTATCCTTAAGAGCACTAAAGACGATCAAAAAATTCAAAGTCTGTTTTTCACAAAAGACGGTAAACTCCCGAGCTTTAAAGAAGCCATCAATCCTTTAAATAAAGAAATCAGAATAAGAAAACTCGCTGAACTTAATTATTCCGGCATTAGAGACAAAGCCGCTTATAATGCAATGAGAATACCAAGAGCCCTTATATTCCTCTCCGGTATCGGTCTTGCAATCTCCGTACTCGGTATAGCAATCCCGTGGCTCAATACAAAATGGACTGCAAAAGATTATAAAGGCGAAGGCAAGGATAATCACCTTCCCGCAGCTCCTCAGCCCCAAATAAACTATGTCAGCTATGCTTCAGCCAATACTTCTGCCGCACAGGTAAAGAGCATGAATGACTTTTTAAAGACAAGTTCACATAAAAAATAAAAACAACATACAATGCAAATGCAAAAAATCACACGGGCGCTCAGCCCGTTTTCTTTTGAGGATGTTGCAAAATTCTGTTTTTTTGGAAAAATCGAATTTTGCAGCATCCGACCTTAGAAAGATGAGAGGTAATATCGGTGGCGAGGAGCCATCGATTTTGCCTCGACATTAGATCATGTAAGATACCAGAAAAATGTTATTTTCTGCATCCTTCTTTGACTAATTTACCGCTCCAATTCCCGCAATATACCCCGTTGACCAGCATGCCTGAAGATTAAACCCGCCGGTAAAGCCGTCAATATTTAATATTTCACCGCAAAAATAAAGGTTTTTGATTATTTTCGATTCCATTGTTTTAGAATTAATCTCGTCAAGGGAAATTCCCCCTGCCGTCACCATTTCTTCGCCTACCGCATTGTTTCCGACAGTTAATTCAGAAGAATTAAGGAGTTTAACAATCATTTTACGCTCGTTTCCCGTCAGAGTTCCCGCTTTTTTCTCCCCGTCAACGCAAGCCTGCTTTAGAATATAACCTGCCAGAGCTTTTGGGCAGTACGATTTTAAAATATTAATAACGGATTTTCCCGAATCTTCCTCGATTTTTTTCAATAAATCCTTATCGAGCATTTCTTGAGTTAAATCGGGAACAAAATTAATTTTTACCGTTAACGGATTTTCTCTGGAAATATTTTCAAAAGCGCAAAGAGCGGAGAGCTTAAAAACTGCCGGTCCCGAAATACCTTTATGGGTAAAGATAAAGCTGCCTTTTGCATCAGCAATTTTTTTTTCGTTTATAAAAGCCGACAATAAAGCATTGTTAACCGAAATCCCTGCCAAATCTTTAATATTTTTCGCTTTTACCGTAAAAGCGTTAAGAGAGGGTTTTAATTCAGTTACGCTGTGCCCTAAATTCTTTGCAATTTTGTACCCGAAACCTGAAGCCTTACTGCGGTTTCCCCCTGTCGAAATTATAAGTTTATCAAAAACGCCCAATGATTTATCGGGGCTTTTTAATACAAATTTCCCGTTTTCAATCAAAACCTCTTCTGCCGCGGTATTTTTGATTATCTTTAGGTTTAACTCTTTAGCCTTTTTCAGGAAAAGATTTCTTATTTCCGCGGCGGAATCTGATTTTGGAAAAACCCTTCCTTCATTTTCGGTTTTTAATTTTACACCGTTATTTTCAAACCATTCCATGGTATGAGCAACGCCGAACTTGCTGAATACCGAATAAAGGAACTTTTCGCCCCGCGGATAGTTTGCCGCAAGCTCCTTAAAATCATATATTTCGTTTGTCAGATTGCACCTGCCGCCGCCTGTTTGAAGAATGGTTGCAAGCGGTTCGCCTTTTTCATAAATAAAAATCTCAAGCTTCTCATCACAGTTCTCAGCCGCACTGACTGCCGCCATAAACCCCGCGGGTCCTCCGCCGATAACCGCTACATTAGGCATATTATTTCCCGTAAAGTTCTTTTATATATTCCGAAATTTTTTCCGAAACTGCTATTTTGCTGTCTTTATGCAAATTTGTTATCTTTACTATCGCGCTCCCTACAATCGCGGCATCTGCGCCTAAATCTTTTATTTCCTTGATATGTTCGGGTTTAGACACCCCAAAGCCTATCGCGACAGGAGTTTTGACCGTATTTTTTATTTTCTTGAGAAGTCCTCCAAGCACTGACGAAAAACTTTCCCTCACTCCCGTAACGCCCGTTGAAGATACCAAATAAATAAAGCCTTCCGATTGTTTTGCTATATTTTCAATTCTTTCCTGCGAAGAGGTAGGAGCAATTAGATTTATCAAATCAATAGATGCCTTTTGGCAGAGTTTAGAGAATTCAGCCGATTCTTCCACAGGAAGATCGGGTATTATTAAGCCTTTTACGTTGCAGGACTTGGCTTTCTCAACGAATTTTTCACAGCCGTAATATAGAACCGGATTGTAGTAGGAGAATAAAATTAAGGGAACTTTCACACTGTTTTTGATTTCATCAAGCATTTCAAAAATCTTTTCAAGGTTAACGCCGTTTTCTATGGCATGTTTTGAAGCCGCCTGAATCACGGGACCGTCAGCCATCGGGTCTGAAAAAGGTATTCCCAGTTCTACTGCGGCGGCGCCGGATTTTTCAAATAAACGCAGAAGTTCTTTTGTTGTTTCAAAATCAGGAAATCCCGAAACAATAAAAGGAATAAAAGCCGGTTTTAGCTTACTTTCATATATAGATTTAGATATTTCAGACATCTCGTATCCTTGTTCCGTACAGATAAACTTCTTCAGGTGCTGACAAATCGTCATAAAGCTCTTCCATTGTTTTGTTCAGAACGGGATGTTCAACGTCGGGTGCTATTTCCAAGAGCGGGACAAGAAAACATGCTCTCAATTCCAGCCCCGAATGAGGTATTTGGAGCTCGTCATCTTCAATAACAGTGTCATCGTAAAGTAAAATATCCGCATCCATGGTTCTGGGTCCCCATCTTTCGATACCTTCTTTTCTGACTCTGCCCAGCTGTTTTTCTATTCTCATGCATTCAGCAAGGAGCTCATAGGGCTTTAGTTCCGTTTTGATTTTAACAACGGCATTTACAAACCATTCCTGATCTTTAAAACCATAAGGCTCAGTCTCGTAAAGGCTGGAGGTATCGACAACCTTTATGCCGTCTGTAAAACTCAACAGTTGATTTGCCTGCTGAATATAACCAACTCGATCTCCCATATTTGAACCTAATCCTATATAAGCAATTGCCATAAATATTTATAATGCTCCTTTCGGGAATGAAAACAACTTTTTGTTTGCGCGGTACAAGGGTTAGTTAAAATAATAAAATTAATTTTACCTAGCTATTTTATAATTTTTTATCAATTTTTACAATGAGAAAATACTAAAAGTCAATTATGATAAGACAATTCATACTGTTTACAAAAAAACAATTAATAAATGTAAAATTTTTTCACTTTTATATAAAAATTATTAAAGTTTTTATATATGAATGTCGAATATTTAATTAATACCACTAAGATAAAGTTCAGGGAGAATAAAATATGGATAAGGCAATAGGGAATGATAAATTAGCCTTAAATCCTGCTGCAATGTCGTCGTCAATCAGCGGAAAAAGCTTTTTAGGAAAACAGATTACAAAGGATTTTTGGAGTTTCATTGACAATTCAGTTAAGGAATCAAAATTTTCGTGGAAGGAAAATATAGAAGAACAAATTAACCTAATTCAGCGGCAAACTCATGAATTTTCTCAGGCACTGACACCTAACAACGGCAAGAAGATAGATTTGGTGGGTTAGATTATACTGATTGGCAAGTACAAAAGAGGGCGAATAATTTCGCCCTCTTTTGTTATGGGAAAAAGTTTTTTGAATTCGTCAACAGTCCCAAAATATGCTTAAATTATTAAAGTAATCAAACTCGAGCAAACTTTTTCAGGAGTGAGAATGGAACGCGTATTCAGAATAAAATTAATTGCGGCAGTTATTTTGCTGATTTCAATTTTCTCATCTCTGCAAAGCTTCTCAGCTAATTTGAAGTCCTTGAGGGACAATTCCAATGTTGTTGCCACAAAGGTTTTTCTTAAGAGCATGTCTGAACTGCGCAATGACCTTATTAACGAGAAAAAAGTCGGCTATGTTTCAGAAAAAGAACCCGGTGAAATGTTCAATAAAGAAAGTTTGGCTGTTGAGTTCATCTTGATACAATACAGCCTGATACCGGTTTATGTTTACAACAATTACGAATATCCGCTGGTTATCGGTAATTTTCACGGCAAAGTTCCGGAAAAAGATTTTTTTGAAAAAAGAAATCTTGTTGTTGTTAAAAAGTACGATAACGGCTTGATTTTGCTGAAAAACGAAACCAAATCCGTTGATTTGATGCGTAAACAGAAAAAGCACAGGCTGGATAATATGGTTTTATAGTTTTAGAGGAATTTATGTTTCTGTTTTTATTATCATTATTTATATCATTATTGTTAGGCTTCTTTACAGTTTCTTTATTTTGGCGAAGCAGGCATTTTTCTGAAAATTTCCCCGCTAAAATCTGTTTATCCGCAGCTTTGGGACTTGGTATTTCTTCGTCATTGTACTTTATCGGCATGCTTCTTTTCGGAAACTCACATAAAGAATTGATTGTATTTGAAGCCGTTGCCCTGATTTTGCTTGCTTTTACCGCATTGATTCTAGGAAAAATAAAAACCCTTCCCTCTGAAACTTTAGAATTTAAAGAAGACGGTTCAAGTCCCAACAAATTTTTATCATGGGCTTTTTTGCTCACTTTCATAATCTCGATTTTTAATTATGTATGCATAATTGCGAAATATCCTTTCGGCAACTGGGATGCCTGGCTTATATGGAATTTGCATGCCAAATTTTTATACACAATGGGAAATAACTGGAAAGACTATTTTCACAGCGGCTTAAACTGGACTCATCCTGATTACCCCCTTCTTATTCCCGGAGTCATTACAAGGTGCTGGAATTATATCGGGCACGAAACTTTTCTGGTACCGGTAATCATAGGTTTTATCTTTACTTTTTGTACGGGAATTCTTTTATATTCGGCATTAGCAATGCTTAAAAGCAAAAATCATGCTTATTTAGCCGGAATAATTTTATTCACTACGCCGTTTTTCATAAAGACCGGAACAACTTTATGCGCGGATACTCCGCTTTCTTTCTTTTTCCTCTCAACAATTATACTTTTTGCTCTTTACGGCAGGCTCTCTAAAAAAAGTCACGGTTTGATAATCCTTGCCGGTATTACTGCCGGTCTTGGCGCATGGTGCAAAAACGAGGGATTATTGATGCTATTGGCAATACTGCTTGCAAGACTGATTATTGTTGTGCCGTCAGAGGGATGGAAAGTTTACCGCAAAGAATTTTTGAGTTTCATGTCAGGGATGATGCCCTTTATCGTGATGATTGCATATTTTAAGATTTTCCTTGCTCCTGCAAACGATCTTTTTATAGGTCAAAATTTGCACTCAATGATATTGAAACTTACTGATTTTTCGAGATACGGCGAAATTCTTTCTTCATATACAAAACTCGGGTGGATGTTTACAAAGAGCATTATTAATCCTTTTACAGTTGTTTTGTTTACGGCATTTGCAGGTCTGAATATTGAAAAAAAGGACAAAGCGACCGTAAAATCTTTTGCAACTGCTTTAATCCTTATACTTTTTGCTTATTTTGCCTTGTATCTTGTCACGCCGCATGACCTTTACTGGCATTTGAATTCATCGTTGGACCGTTTATTCATTCAGCTTTGGCCGTCTTTTCTTTTTATTTGCTTTATGATGCTTTAACCGGTCAAATATTGGTTTTGGCAAGATTTAAAATCTGATTATTTTGCAGAAAAAAGTTTTTTGTTTGTATTGAGAAGAATAACCCCTTATACACTTGTGGGATTGACCGGAATTACTCTAAAACGGCTTGAATTTTGGCTGAAAGTCGGAAATACCGCTTCAACGGCATTGTTCAGGATTGTTTCGTCACTGCTGTTAAGAGCTTCATTTAACGCGCTTAAAAGAGCGTTTGATGTTTCCTTCGCTTCGACAGAAAAACCCTGAATTATATCTTCGGGACTTTTGAAGTTGTCTAGCAGATAGTTCCACATGGAATTTTTTCCTGAAAATCGACTTCTGAATGCAACGGCTTCAGGAGCTTCTATTTTGGGGTTGCCGATAAGAATTACAAATTTTTCAGCCACATCAATAAAATCGCCCTGATTGGGGAAAACAGAATTAAGTTTTAAGGCTTTCATTTTCGGTAAGTTTTCAAGATAGATTTTGGCGAGTTTTAGTTGACCGTTTTCTGTTTGAACGGTATCGAAAAGAACTTTTCCTATATCTGTGAATGATTTATACTCTTTAAACCGTCCGTTAGGGTCTGCCATTCTTATTTCACCGCCGATAACTTGGCATACGAACTTATAATATTTGATTTCGTTGTTATTTTTTATGTAAGTTCTAAGAGCAGATTTATCTCTGCCAACTGCACCTTTTCTAAGAAATGTTATAGTTTTTTCTGCAAGATGATATGGGTTAAGCATGCCTTGGAAAGAAATGTTATCAGCGTATCCGTTTTTTACAGGCAAAGCAGGCGCGGTTGATTTTCTGCTGTGATTATATGTATTTACATTGCTGTTTAAACCGTTAATTTTTATGCCGTTCATTTTGTTATTCCCTGATTTATTAAGAAACCTTTAACTTATAGAATTAAAAACGCTAAATTCAGAAAAATAACATTACAATCTAAATTATTTATAAAATTTTTACATTAATTTACATCAACAAAGCAATTCGTAGGAACAGAGTATTATTCTCAGCCACGCAATGGCGTGAGAATCCGCCACCAACGCTAAACCGTCATTGCGAAAACGGTAAAGCCTTTTGTGGCAATCCAAAACCACATTATTATTGCGTCATGCCGATGCATAAAACGTGGCATAATAGCCGTGATTATTGATATTCGGCATCTTTCCAGTGCTAAATTATAACAATAATGTTTTTATCGGTACTTTACTTTTTCTATATATTTCGCAGCGCTTCGCTTTCCTGCGACCCCGCTTCTTTTTTTGAAAATAAAGAAGCGGGGGGAAGAAAAAAACTTTGCGGAGCGGGAGTACCTTAAATGGAAATGATGAATTTTCATTTAGGTACTCATTCCCTTGCCTCGAATGCTTCACATCCTATGTTTCAGCACTGCTTCTAATCCTTCTTTTCTCAATTCGTTTCGCTAACTTGCCCTGCGGGCTTCGAACAGAGCTATTCAATCCAACGCAGTGCGAAACATTACGGGTATTCCGCCACTCGGCACGGGGGATAGGCTTAATGTGTCTGTTCTCCGACCAATGCCTTTCGACCTGTTTCACAGGTGTAGAAAGTAGGTTGGGTAAAATTATCAATTTTACCCAACAAAAATCCCCCCAAAAAGTGTATATAACACACGTTACACAAATTTTGCTCAAAAAAACACGCAAACATACGCTAAACCTATGGAAAACATAGGGTTTTGAGCATACTTTTTTGACGTTTTTTTGCAATTTTGCATCCTGTTTGCAGCCTTTTTCGAGCAAAATGCACCCAAATTCAGGATGCAGTGCACCCACAAAAAGGCAACCTGCACCCATGCAAAAGGTAACATTTACCTAAAAACTGCACCCATTTTGCAGCCTGTTTACCTTGAATCGTCATCCTGAGCAACCAACGGAAGCGTGAGGATCTCTCCCTATCCGTCGTTAAACAGTCATGCCATAT